>JAHEDF010000266.1 GCA_024641365.1 Planctomycetota bacterium
TGAATGGTAATGATGGTGAAACATTTTTTTACTTACGCCTATGGCGCATGAGTGCTGCAGCATTGGCTGGCGCTGCGCTGGCCATGGGTGGCGTTTTAATGCAGGGATTATTTCGTAATCCGCTTGCTAGCCCAGATGTTCTAGGCACCACGGCATTTGCCATTGTCGGTGGTCAAGCGGTGTTAGTGGCTCATGTTTTTTTTAGCGCCGCAATTCCTTTTTTCATTCCCGCTGAATTATTATTACCGCTTGGCTGTTTACTTGGTGCCGGATTTGCGCTGCTTATTTTATTATGGTTAGCTGAACGAGCTGCTGGACTAACAACCGTTTTAATTGTCGGTTTTTTATTGGCCGCGTTGGGCAGCAGCTTAGGCACTTTCGTGTCGAGTTTATTTCGTGATCAGTGGGAATTAGTACGAGCTCTACAAGGATTTTCATTAGGCGGTGTTGACGGCACTGGCCCCGTTCATTTAGCACTTGCTGCACCACTGGTTATTATTGGCGGTATTGCCGCGTGGTGTTGGAGTCGGCCATTAGATGTTTTATTGGCTGGTGAATCTGAGGCCGCCGCATTAGGTGTTGATGTCGCACAAGTTCGTCGCTGGGCATTTATTTGGACAGCCACCTTAGCTGCTGCGGCAGTATCACTTGGTGGTTCGGCAGCATTTGTCGGACTGATTGTTCCTCATGTTATGCGTACTTGCGTCGGTGTAACGCATCGTCAATTATTGCCAGTCTCTGCACTTGGCGGTGCTGCATTTTTAGTTGCTTGTGATATTGTTGCGCGGGTTATTCCACCAACTGGTGAATTACCCTTGGGAGTCGTCACTGGTATTATAGGTGCACCTTTATTTATTTTTGTGTTATTGCGAACACGGCGGATGCTCCAATGAACACACTCCAAACAGATTCTGATATGGTGCCCGCATCAAGTAATGATGGTTTATCATTGCAGGATGTCAGCGTATTACGCGGTAAAAAAACAGTATTATCCCATATAGCGCTGCATGCTGCGAGTGGTGAAATTACCGCATTAATTGGTCCGAATGGCGCTGGAAAGTCTAGCGTCATTAACGCCGTTCTTGGATTATTACCTGTCAGCAGTGGCCTAATTCGCTTACATGGTGTTGATGTATTAAAAATGGATCGCATGCAACGCGCACGTTCGTTTGGTTACGTACCTCAGCGCACACAATTAATTGCGCCCTTGCCCGTTATGCAGGTTGTAGCAATGGGACGTTATGCCAACGGCGGCAGTTGGTTTGGCCCAGTAACACAAAATGCGTCTATTAAAGATGCGCTAGAATTAGTTGATGCCGGACATTTGGCTAAACGTGTTTTTAATGAATTATCGGCTGGTGAAGCACAACGCGTCTTAGTCGCCCGTGCATTAACTGGTGGAGCTCGCACATTACTATTAGATGAGCCAACCGCATCTCTTGATATGGGACATGCTTTAGAACTGCTTAAATTATTACAACGTTTAGCGCGTAATGGTCATACAATCATTATTGCGTTGCACCAACTTGATGATGTGCAACGCATTGCAGATCACGCTATTTTATTACATAATGGAATCATTTTGTGTGATGGTTCACCGGCCAGTGTACTTGGTAGTTCGCATTTAACCACAGCATTTGGCGTGGTACGCTCACCTGATGGCGGCATCAGTTTCCGCATTGCAGGAGATCAGCCATGAACCGCTATGATCTCATGAATGGCGTTGCCTTTTTATGTGCACTTGGCTTTTCTTGTTTTGGCGTGCTTTCTTTTGCTACACAAGAAAAACCAGCCACCGTCTTACCTGCACTTGAACCGGATACCATTGAACGATTCAGTTTAGAGGATGGCACTTTAGCAATCAAAGATGCACGTGGTAATTTAGTACCAATTCGCGATTATCAAAAAATAATGAGCTTAGGAATAGTGTCCGACTCATTGCTCGCCGAATTATGTGAGCCACAGCGACTTGTGGCGGTGAGTTCCTATACGCGTGGTCCATCAGCCATTCGATTAAGCGGCATTAAAAAACTTGATGGCTTAAATGATCTCGAAGCTATTATTGCCAATAAGCCAGATATCGTCTTTGTATCATCCTCGTCTGAGGAACTCGATCGCCTCGCACGATTACGAGAAGCTGGAATAACCATTTGTGATTTAGGAAGCCAAGGTGGAGTCGCCACCTTAATTCCTAATGCACAGCGCATTGGCGCATTACTCAAAGTTGATAAACGAGCACAGCAGCTTGTACAAACATTTACATGGCGATTACACAATGTGTCCGCGTCATTACCCGCTGATCAACCACGACGCAAAGCGCTTTATCTTGGTGTATTTGGCAAGGAAATTTATGGCGGCACAGTTGGCAGTAGTTTTCATGACATATTAACCGCTGCAGGTCTGATAGATGTTGCTGCTGAACAACATCACGGTTGGCCAGCATTTTCATTAGAACAAATTATTCAATTAAATCCCGATGTCATTGTTTTATCGCCTACAAGCGCGACCGCTCTACAGGCGATACCGGGTGCGCGGGTATTACGTGCACTCCAGCAACCGAACGGGTTAATTATTATAAAAGGTGAACTGCTCGAAGATTCGGGACCTCGCTTACTTGAAGCAGCTGAAGCTGTTTTTCGCGCGGCTTATCCACCTAGAAATATGGGTGAACCTGCTCCTGAAACACCGCAGACTAAACCCGATACCGCAGCACCAGATACCAGTGCTGCTCCCACACTACCCGTTCCGGTAGCTCCTGTCGAATCGCCATCTGCTGTAGCACCAAATGTATCAGAACCAGCGGCAGGTCTTCCAAAGAATTAATCACCAAATCGTTGCAATAAATGTAAAACGATGCGTTTGTATTGGTATGATGATTTTTTGATAAATTCACATTCAACAGCGTCTTGCTCAAGTTGTATGGTTTAGCTAAGCTTTTTCAGCGGACGATCTCGTTATGTTAACCCGTATCTTTTGTGCTTATCTGGATCGCACTGCGGCTATTTTCGCACTGCTGACAATCGTCTGTTTGGCCACTTTAGCCGCTGATAAAACACCATACAAAAAAATAGATAGCGAACAAATTCGCGCCGAACAAAATAATCTTTATAAAGATAAAATCACCCCATTTTTAGAAAAATATTGTTTTGAGTGCCATGATAAAAAATCAAAAGGCGATTTTTCATTACGCTATGCAAAACAAGATCCTGGCGTTACTAATTTTCGCTATTTATGGAAAATGGCAGCGGTCAATGTTGATGCGCATGACATGCCACCGGAAAAGAAAAAAGAGCAACCCACTGATGAAGAACGTGCGATGTTTACTCAATGGGTTTCGCGCCTCAAACATCTGAGTCCCAAAGATCCAGGTGAATTTGTTATTCGCCGTTTAACAAAAATAGAATATGCCAACACCTTACACGATCTTTTTGGCGTAGAGCCCACAGTCGCAGATACATTACCCGCAGAAGTTTTTGGTGCAGGATACACCAATACCGTGTCGCCATTATTAATGGAACAATTTTTAGTTGTCGCCAATACCGTACTCGACCAAATAATTGCACCAGGCAATGTGACTCCGACATCCTTTCAGAATAAATATAACATTTCGACATCAGAAAAGTCGCCGCCAGATCGTAAAGCATTACAAAATATTTCTCGGGCCATTGCGCGCAAAGCTTACCGACGCCCGGCAACTGCTCAGGAAATTGACGTCCTGTTAAAAGTCTATGATCTCGCCAAGTCTAAAGGAAAATCCCAGGCCGACGCCATAAAACTATTGCTAAAGGCCGTGATGGTGTCACCGCAATTTCTTTTTATTACCCCCGATAATATCGACGTGGTGGCTGGTGGTGAAACTAAGAAACGCATTGTTCCACTAGGTGACCATCAATTAGCTTCACGGTTGTCTTATTTATTATGGGCAACCATGCCTGACGATGAATTAATGACATTGGCAGACAAAGGTGTTCTGCACCAACCCGATGTTTTGAAAAAACAAGTACAGCGCTTAATCGCTGATCCACGCTCGCGTGCATTGTTTGATGGCTTTGGTGCACAATGGTTGGGACTTAATAAATTAGCCGATAAAGCATTTGATGAGGAAAAATTTCCGCTCATGACCGCCGACATGCGCGTGGCTATGTACGAAGAAGCTCGTTTATTCTTTGAACATGTGATGCGAGAAAATCGTCCTGTTAGTGAATTTATTACAGCAAATTATACCTACATGAATAAGACGTTAGCGCGCGTCTATGGCTTAGAAAAATCAGTGAACAAAACGAGCATGCAAAAAATAATACTTTCCGATGCGAATCGTGGCGGCATTTTGACCATGCCTGGGATATTAGCGGTCTCATCATTTCCCAATCGAACTAGCCCAGTTAATCGTGGTGTTTATGTGTTAGAATATATTTTGGGCGAACATACGCCTCCCGCTCCGGCAGATGTTCCGCCTTTAGAACAACAAGATGTCAAACAAACTAAAAATTTAACGCTGCGCCAACGTACCGAATTACATCGCACTGATGCCGTTTGTGCAAATTGCCATAAAATACTCGATCCAATTGGTTTTGGTTTGGAAAATTTTGATGCCATCGGCCAATGGCGGGATACCGATGATTCGGGTGGTACAATTGATGCCACTGGTGAATTACCAGGTAATAAAACCTTTAGTACTCCTAAAGAATTGAAAAAGATAATTGCAGCCCGTCAGGATGACCTCTGTCATAATGTGACTGAACGTTTACTTGCCTATGCACTTTGCCGGACTTTAGAGGGTTACGATGAATTGGTCGTGGATGAACTCGCAGAAAAAATTGCTCGCGACGGTTATGGCATGCAATCACTGATTATCCACGTCGTCACAAGTTACCCATTTATCAATCGCACCATAACCTATTAAGGATAGGATCACTTTATGCGAAAAAATTGGCTTATTGATCGTCGCACGTGCTTAAAAGGTCTTGGTGCCGCACTTGCTTTACCGTTATTGGATAGCATGGGCTGGGCGGAAAATGGACCACAACCTAAGATAAAACCACCCGTGCGACTTGCATGGATGTACATGCCGCATGGTGTCATTGAAAAGAATTTTTGGCCAAGCGATCCTGAAACCTATCGCACCAAAACACCGCGCAGTTTGCAATCACTGCAATCTGTTCTTGACCAATGTCTTATTATGAAAGGCATTGAAGGCGTTCACATTGCTCCGTTTAATGGTGCGCCGCATGCGCTGGAATTATCCACCTGGTTAACAGCGACGCTGCCAAATGCCAATAAACGCGATACGGTTGATATTGCAATTTCTGCTGACCAAATTGCCGCGAATTATATTGGCCATTTTACGTCGTTACCGTCCCTTGAACTAGCGACCATGCCGCAGACACACAAAGAAAATCAAGAAGGCCTCAATGAGACCTATTATTCTCATTGTAGTTATCGCTCACCAACACAACCAGTTCCAGCTGAAACAAATCCCAGTAATGTTTTTAAACGCTTATTCAGTGCACGTGTTCCAAAAGATGCTGCAACCGCAAGTTCACTTGGAGAAGAAGGTTCACTCGACCGTAATATGTTAGATATCGTATTAGGCGGCGCAAAAGATTTACGTCGGCAATTGGGGAAAAGCGATCAACAAAAATTAGATGAGTATTTAGATGGCGTGCGATCCTTGGAACGCCGCGTTGCTGCGATTGAATATCAACGCGCGCAAACGGCTATCGAAGTAAAGGGCGATAAAACGACGGCACGTAGTGCGGTCTCGTCCCCTCTTATCGAAGTCACGCTTCCTGAGGGCAAAGTGAAATTCAGCGAATACATGCAAGTCATGTGCGACTTAACTATTCTTGCATTTCAATCTGATATTACGCGAATCAGTACCTGTATCGGCTCAACGCCAAATGGCTTGTCGTATCCCGAATTGGGATTCACCGATCAACAT
>JAHEDF010000267.1 GCA_024641365.1 Planctomycetota bacterium
GGTAGCAACCAGTGGCACTTTGCCAGGGGGGGGTACCTATTCTAATTTTATTGATTACAAACAACAGCTTATGAAACGAAAGGCCGACCTCGCTAAAGAAATGTTGACATCAATTTTTTCATATGCCTTGGGACGTTCGGCTAGTTTCGGTGATGGCCAAGTGATCGAAGATATTTTGCGTACGGGAGCTAACAATAATTATCAGATGCGCTCGCTCATTCAGGCTATCGTTGCCAGTAAACCGTTTCGGTACAAATAAGCACAGGACAGCACACATGAGTACACTCCCCATTGTTACCCATTCTCGCCGTTCCTTTTTACGACTCAGCAGCGGTTGTTTGGCCTTGCCAATTTTAGAATCGCTTGGTGGATCGTCATTGGCAGCCAAGCCAGCAGCGAAGAAAATGGTATTTTTAGGTTTGGGAAATGGCTTCACCAATGAAACCTTTTACCCGATAAAAGAGGGTGCTTTTACGGATATCGGATTAACTGAAGGCTTAGGTCCCATAAAGGCACACCAAGACGATATAACCATGTTGGCAAACGTCACTAATCTCGGGGCGACCGACCCGCATGGTGGCAGCACATCGTTTTTAACCGGTGCCAATGTAGCTGGTACGGTTGGAAAAACATTTTTTAACTCCATCTCATGTGATCAGGTCGCTGCGCACTATTTGGGTAAAGACACACGATTTCCTAGCTTAACATTGGCAGCAAAAACAGAAAGCGGTCATGGCAAAGGATTGTCTTTAGCGTGGAGTGCAGATGGCACGCCCATCCCGGGTATTATTAATCCGTACGATTTATTTGCGTCTTTATTCGTTGATAATAAAGAAAGTAAAGAGGAGCGCGAGCTACGTGAACAAACCAATCGCAGTATATTAGACGCGCAAAAATTAAACGGAAGCATGATAAAGAATAATCTGAGTAAATTAGACGGTAGTAAATTAGAAGAATACTTTGAATCCATCCGCCAAATTGAACGAGAATTTGAACGTCAAAAGAAATGGTCAACCACGCCAAAGCCCAAAGCGCCATTTGCGGCGCCTGAAAAAAATATCACCGGCATTGCCGAAGTAAAATTAATGTACGATATGATTGCCTTGGCACTACAAAGTGATTCCACGCGCGTAGTAACCTATCGTCAACCAATCCGCTCGGTATTGGTGGATATGGGTATTACGCTAGACGCTCATTCTATTACGCATTATGGCGCATCTAATCTGCGCAAAGAGGCTTCACGGCAACGCGAGCAAAAAAGCATAGAATTATTCTCCTATTTTCTCACGAAGCTCAAATCATTAACTGACAGTGACGGTAGTCGCTTATACGATAACTGTATTGTCAGCTGGGGAACAAATTTACGGTCCACCCACGAGTTGCGCAATCTCCCACTTATTATTGCTGGGAAAGGCGCGAATAAATTACGTCATGGTCGTCATATAATCTTACCGAAAAAGGACACGCCGTTAGGGAATGTGTGGCTTACATTACTGCACCAAGCGGGTGTGCCAGTCGATAATTTCAGTCATAGTACAGGCATTGTGAAGGAAATGTTAGTGTGATTACTAGTTTGCGCCATTGCTAGCATCGAATCACATAAAATGTCGTTTGGCTTTTCATCACGTTAATACGAAATTTGTTGAGGAAGTTATGCGTTATGTAATTTTATCTTTGTTTATATTAATCAGCTTAGTAAAGCTTTCCGCCGCAGAAACGCTGCCGCCATTAATCGATAATCAAGCCCCACAAGATTATGACAGTATGTGGTCTAGCTTTGATCCGCGAGCAGAGCCCTTAGAAATTGAAATACTCAAAGAATGGGAAGTTGATAATATAGTTATTCGTGCCGTACGTTATCGCACCGGCATATTTAAGGGTAAAAAAGCGATGATGGCTGCAATTTATGGTTTCCCCAAAGGCGAAAAAAACATCCCAGGTCTCGTGCAAATTCATGGCGGTGGTCAAAGCGCTCATGATAATGCCGTTATAACAAACGCAAAACGAGGATATGCTACGATATCCATTGCTTGGGCAGGACGCATATCGGCTTCTCAATATACTGTTACCAAGCAGGAGGTGCAGCTATTTTGGGATAATGCAACCGATCAAGCTGGCTATAAACTCACAACTGATTGGGGTGCTTTAGATGCTTATCATGCTCCGTCACGCTATAAGAATACCTTTCACTCGGTCGAAGCATCGCCCTGGACTTTAGATAGTATTGATTCGCCACGTAATAATCCGTGGTTTTTAATTACGCTTGCAGCGCGCCGTGCATTAACCTTTTTAGAACAACAACCTGAAGTCGATAAAGATAAACTTGGTGTCTATGGTCATTCTATGGGTGGAAAATTAACCGTGATGACAACGGGAGCAGATGATCGCGTAAAGGCCGCTGCACCGTCATGTGGCGGTGTTAGTAAACGTAGAGATGACAATATGCTCTACAGTAACACCATTGATGATGACAAAAGTTTGCGTCGCATCACGTGTCCAATATTTTTCTTGAGTCCGTCGAATGACTTTCATGGACGCATTGATGACCTGCAATTAGCCGTAGATGAAATAAATTCAAAAGAATGGCGCATTAATTGCTCGCCACATCACAATCATCAGGATACGCCCACTTTTGAGGTCGCAACGCAATTATGGTTTGATCAACATCTGAAAAATTCATTTACTATACCGTTAACGCCTTTGGCATCCTTGGATTTATCGGCGACAAATGGCATGCCGCTCTATCATATAATTGCAGATCAGTCTCGCGCCATTCTACGAGTCGAGGTTTATTATACACAACAGGGTCAAATGCCGGAAGAGAAAAACGATTTTTATAACACGAAAAATAAATTTTGGCATTATGTGAAACCGACACAAGTAAACGGCAAAACAAATCAATGGTCTGCGCAGCTTCCCATATTCTCAACTGATAAACCACTGTGGGTCTACGCGAATGTAGTCTATGCCTTAGATAAAACTATTACAGGCGCAGGCTACTATTATGGTACATATGTAGCCAATGATTTTACGTTGTCCTCAAAAATGACTATGGTTTTTCCAAAAGAATTAAAAAACGCGCATATACAAGCTGCGAGCAAAGCATCGACGATGATAGAAACATTTACAGGCGACTGGGAAAAAGAATGGTTTGCCTATAAGCCGGAAGAAATGGAACGTAAAACCCATAAGATTTATGACCCACAATGGGCCGCGCCGGCGGGTGCAAAATTATCATTAGAAGTAAAATGCGAAAAAGCGAACAATCTCATCATTAGTATAGACGATTACGCGGCCATGGTGCCATTAGCTGGTAGTGATGAATGGAAAACTGTTGTATTAGAAGCAAAAGATTTCGTCGATATAAATAACCAAGCATTGGCAAACTGGTCTGGCATAAAAGAATTGCGATTAAGTGATACAATCACACTTAAGGGAAAAGAAACGAATAAAAAACTAGGCGCCAAGTGGCAAGGCAAGTGGCCTACGTATCGCAACTTACAATGGGTTACGCCATGAGTAACAATTTAAATAACGAGTTAGTAATGCACAAAAACATAAATAGACAACCCATCACCCTAAACATTGTGTTGTTGTGGGTCTGTTTACTTGTGAGCCCCGCTGAAGAAAATGACCCTGCAATAGATAAAGATGTAATATATAAGACAACGAATACGGGCGATTTATTACTAGATGTCTATTACCCGAGTAAACAAACAAATGAAGCGTATCCGTTGGTTATCTATACGCATGGTGGTGGCTGGTCAGCTGGCAGTAAAAATAATGCAACTCGTGGACACATGAAAATGGTCGTTGAGGGATTAACTGCTAACGGCATATGTGTGGCTGCCGTTAGTTATCGACTCTGTGACAAAGAGGGGACAATTACTATTAAGGATTGTGTTACAGATGCAAAAGATGCTCTACGATTTTTAGTAAAGAATAAAACGCGTTATAAAATAAATAGTGACCGCATTGGCACATTTGGTGATTCTGCTGGTGGACAAATGGCACAAATGCTCTTGTGGACACCACCCGCATTATTTCCAGGTGACTTAGATTTAGCGGCGCAAACATACACATTGATAGCCGGGGTTTCTTGGTACGGACCGTGTGATTTTGAGCATACAGAATTATTTAATTATGATGGTCGTCCCGATTTTAAAGACCGATTCGGACCTCGTATTTTACCCAAGAATTATGATCTAAAAGACAAATTAACACTTTATCGTGAAATGAGCCCTATTACATATTTACGAAAAGATGTGCCTCCATTGTTGATGATTCAGGGTGATAAAGACACAACTATTCCGGTACACCATGCGACTTTTATGCAAGGCAAAGCCGCAGAAATAGGCGCGCCTGTTGAAATAGTTATAGTGAAGCATGCCGGTCATAATTGGCGATCAGTTGAAAAGCCGATTGAGCCCAGTGTTGATAGTATTGTAGAAAAAAGCGTAACCTACTTAGTACAAAGACTAAAAGAATAGAAATCGTCGCTAATTATTGAAAATCAAAAATTAGCGATTTTGACAAATACGCTCCTGACTACGGTATGAGAAGTCATGCGACATAGTCATTTGCCATGTCGTATTTCCAATCATGGTTGTTTTTTAGTGAATGATAGTATTACCGTTACTGCTTAAGGATGGTTCGGTATGAAATACGTTTACTCGTTGGCCTGTATTTTGGTTTTATACTTCGCATCGCTCTCTGCGGCAGAAGATAATCTCAAACGCCCCAATATAATAATCATTTATACAGATGATCAGGGCTATGGTGATGTAAGCGCCTTAAATCCGCAGGCTAAATTTAAAACGCCCCATCTTGATCAACTCGTTCAAGAAGGGATTGCCTTTACCAATGGCCACAGTCCCGATTCAATATGCACACCATCACGATACGGGTTGCTAACCGGTCGCTATTGCTGGCGAACCACTCGTAAAAAAGGCGTCATGGGTTCTCATGGCACCTGTCTTATTGCAGATGACCGCATGACCATTGCATCATTGTTGCGAGATAATGGGTACCATACGGGAATGGTCGGTAAGTGGCATTTAGGGATGCAATTTCCTGGTGATAAAAATGTATTTGATTGGTCGAAACCAATTCAGGATATGCCACTTGATAAAGGATTTGATTATTTTTTCGGGGTTCCTGCATCTTTAAATTATGGAATTCTGGCATGGTTTGAAGGGCGATTTGCTGCCGTTCCACCAACTTTATATACCAATAAAAAACCAAATGATCGACATGTCGATTATCGTATCATGCCGCCCTATGATAAGACAACCGAAGAAACCAAAAAGGCATTAAAAAAAGAAGGATTTTTAGTCGCACCGGACTTTATTGATAATCAATGTTTGACTCGATTTACGGATAAAGCAATTAACTGGATGCAAGGAAAAGTAGCGGACGCGAAAAATGGAAAGCCATTTTTCCTTTATTTGCCTTTTACGTCTCCGCATTATCCGGTTTGTCCGTTACCTGAGTATCACGGACAAGGAAACAGCGGTGCCTATGGAGAATTTGTCATTGAAACTGATTATCATGTTGGACGCATACTATCATTTTTATCGGAAGCTGGCATCGACAATAATACATTGATTTTCTTCAGCAGTGATAATGGACCTGAGAATTCATGGGCGGAACGTATAAAAGAATTTAATCATGACAGCCGTGGTGGGTATAAAGAAGGCAAGCGCTCTGTTTATGAGGGGGGGCATCGTGTGCCATTTGTTGTTCGTTGGCCAGCCGGCATTAAAGACCCAGGGCGAACATGGGCGCATATTGTAGGTCAGGTGGATATTTTAGCGACGTGTGCAGAAGTGATTGGCGTAGAACTTCCCGATAATGCAGGTGAGGATAGTTTTAGTTTTGCGGCGGTATTTAGAAATCAAATAG
>JAHEDF010000268.1 GCA_024641365.1 Planctomycetota bacterium
CAGTCGTGCTTTAGGTGCAGGCATTATTCACCGTATGTCTTGGCACATTATTCCAGGCGTCTTACCAACCGTGCTCACGTATGGCGCATTGCTGCTGCCAAAGCTGATAATTCTTGAAGGCTTATTATCCTTTTTAGGGGTTAGTGGTCACGCAAGTGCTCCGCATAGTTTTGGTCGTATTATTTCTGGTGTCACAGCAACGCTCAGCCATCTCTCGCTGAGTTGGTGGCCAGTGCTCGTTACCTGTAGCTGTATGGCTATTTTGTTATTGGCGTTGAACCATGTTTTAGATGCGAGAACCAAATAATTCGAGACTTTTCTCGCAGATTCTTAGTTTTTTTTAGTGCTCACCTGGCAATCGCGGAACTCCGCACGGGGAGATGTTGCCTACGCCGATGACCCAGCTAGCGTGCGCGCCTTACACAACCACGTTAGGAAACGATCCCATGGCCCTCGAATTTACCGACGCCAACTTTGACGCTGATGTTCTCAAATCTGATAAGCCCGTGCTCGTCGATTTTTGGGCTCCCTGGTGCGGACCATGCAAAATGGTCGGCCCAATTGTTGAGAAATTAGCAAATGAATTAACCAATGTCAAAATTGGTAAATTAAATGTTGATGACAATCCAAACACTGCTCAAACTTACAATGTCATGAGTATTCCAACAATGTTGTTGTTTAAAGATGGCAAAGTCGTTGGCACAGCAATGGGTTTTCAACCAGAACCAAAACTGCGCGAGTTTATCACTTCGCACGTCTAATAATTAATTTCATATTTTTTATAATAACCCTTATTGCAACAGTGATGAGGGTTATTTTTTTTACCTCGCAATGCCGCACCAGACTTCAAAGCAGTTTAAGTAAAACTATATTTATTCATTGGTTTCAGTGACTGGTAAGACTCACGATTTCTATTGTCAATAGCAGCCCTAAGTAATGCCAAAATAAAATTGGAAACTTTAAGTAATTTCATTGCGCCTTCTTGTGTAATCTGTCGCACTTTGATGCAAAAATTAATAACACCTATTTATTAAAGAGGAATTATACGCCTCGTGGTATGCAGATTTAAAAAATGGGGCTCTGTCTGATTGGAGTGCCATTTAATGCGGTATAAAATGCCAATAAGGCACTCCTAAAGTCACACCCCAAACACCAAATCTAGCTGAATAACATTGCATACAATCGACCCAACCTGTGTTACAGCAAGTCATTATCACTCGTCTTGCTGATCAAGATTATAACCGTAGCCTACTTAGCTTGACCATTGGCTTTGGAGAAATGATAGCACATGCCGCGACGACCAATTTGCGTCTTATTTGGCTATGATCATTTTGGTTGTGTCGGTTTAGATGCACTGCAGAAAGCTGGAGCGTATGTCCCGCTCGTTTTTACCCATGCTGATGCACCCGGGGTCAATACGTGGTGGCCGTCTCTGGAACGATACGCAGCTCGTTTAGGTATACCGGTCATTTGTGATGCTGATTTATCACCAGATTCTCCGGCCATCGAGCGTCTCAAAGCAATTGCCCCAGATTATTTATTAAGTTGTTCATTTGGCACTCTGCTCGGCGATCATATTTTAGATATACCACGCCGTAGTTCTTATAATTTACATCATTCGTTATTACCGTCGTATCGTGGTCGCTGTCCCTTAAACTGGCAATTAATACATGGGGAATTAAAAAGTGGCCTAACTTTACATCGCATGGTGCGGCGTGCTGCAGCGGGCGAAATTATTGCACAACAAGAAATCAGCATCGCACCTGATCAAGATATTTACGGTCTAACCAATCAATTATTAGATGTTGCACCAGATTTTCTAGAAAATGCACTACAATTAATTTTTACCGAGCGCGCACGCACACGTTTACCAGATTTGTCATCGAGCACGTTTGTTCGTAATCGTTTAGAGGCTGACGGATTTATTGATTGGAATCAATCGGCCACCCACATTTATAATGTTATTCGTGCCGAAGCTCCACCATGGCCGGGAGCCATTGCATTTTTACAAGGCGAACGGTGTTGGTTAAATTATGCAGAGGTACGCGATGCACGCGGGAAATTTGGGCCCCCTGGCTTAGTCTTAGCCGATGGCACCGTCGCTTGCGGCCGTGGGCGAATCGCTCCAACTGGTTTATTTTCAGTATGGGCTAATCCTATCCGTCCAACTCCTGGAACACAATTTGATCTACTCGAGGAAGTACCAAAAACCGATACTTTCGTACGCCAGCCCCAGACCTAACGATAGGTGAGCAATGGTCTTTGCACACCTTTGCTGATGACCAGCGTGGATTAGCTGACATGATCCCGCCTCAGCACCACACCTGCACATGTTCGACACCCTTTCTCGTTATGTTTTAAAACGCACAGCAGCACGCTTTTTGCTTCTGTTTATTGTGTTTATGGGCGTACTGGTTGGCGGACAAATGGCCTTATTGCTGGGGCGCGGGATTCCTCCCGAGGCGTGTTTGCCAATGGCGCAAGCAATGGGATTACTCTCGCTTCCCGTCGCATTACCTATCGCACTTGCCACTGCAATTTTGGTGATTCTAGGTAGCATGAATCAAGATGGTGAATTAAGAGCGCTTGCTGCTAGCGGCGTTGGTCATCGCAAAGTATTGGTTCGCATTATCCCACTCATTATTGGTGCAGTGCTTTTGTGTGGCGCTTTAACGCATGTGGTGATGCCACTTGGTATGGCAGACATGCGCGCAAATAAAGGGCGCCTGTTGCAAACGGCAATTGCAAGTCGTGTTGCCGAAGGCGAATCCATGATTGATCGAAAGGGTTTAAGCGTGTGGGTTGGTGCCGCAGATGGGAGACAATTAGAAGATGTGCGCGCGCTCATGACCCAGCGCCAAGAATTTATTGCAATTTATTCGCCACGAGCGCAGTGGGTATTAGCTGACAAAGGTATTCATTTAGAATGTGAAGATGTGCAAATGCTCATTCGGCAACCCGGTAAGCATGTCGTTGCACTGAATACCAGTCGTTATGCGTATTTATTCGATGATGATTTAGCTCGCAGTGACAAACTTAACCCAGATACATTATCTACAAGTGACGTGATTAAAATGGTTGAAGATGTTCCTGGTCCTGATGAAAGTCACTCTGATTATAATAATGCCAGACTAACATTACATTTTCGCTTTTTTTTACCACTTTCATTAATTGCTTTTAGTCTGCTCGCGATGGGCCTCGGTCTTGCCTATGGTACCGACCAGAATTTACCTGGCATTATTATTATAGTCGTAATTGTTGCGGCGGTTGTGTATCCAACTTTTGGATACGTAAAATCAAATTCATCTGCGCCACAAATTAATCCTGGATTTATCATGTGGCCGCCTGCTGTTGTGGTCTCGCTTATTGGTTTGTGGATGTCCTGGCGTCCAGAACGCGCACGTGAAATTATCGCTTTACCGTGGACACTGCTTGTGAGCCGTCGTCACGCATGAAAACGCTCCATCGCCATATATTATCGCTTGCGTTTTCCCGTTGGGCCATGGTGCTTTTCATTGGCATGTTCTTAATATTATTGGGCGACTTTATTGGCAATATTGGACGTTATTTAGATGCAATCGCACACGGTCGAAGTCAACATTTATTTCATTATTTCGCATTACGTTTTCCTGGTTTTTTAGCTGCCTGGCTGCCAGTTTCAGTTGCTGCGGCGGCGTTACTAACCGCATGGCCTATGTTACGCCAAGGTACTTTAGTCGCTTTATGTGCCGCGGGTATTCCCGTCCGACGAGTGTACGCGTCGCTCATTGGCTTATCTTTGGCAATTGGTGTTTTAGGATTTGGACTTCAGGATCAGGCCATCCCGCGTTTAGATCCAGAAGCCAAATTAGCTAAAGCACGGATGGAAGGAAAACTAGAATTTAATCAAAGTATTTCACGCACAGTTGGGTGGCATGATGGCGAACATTTTTGGTGTTCTCAATATGCACAACCTGAAGACGGTATTTATCAAAATGTAGCAGTTTTTAATACCGGACCACATGAAAAACGTGGTGCGATTTTATTGGCTGATAAAATGCACTGGATCCAAGGAGCGTGGCAATTAATTAATGTAGTTGTCTTAGCCAACGATGTCATGCCAGCCAAAAATTTTGCCACCGCTTCGTTAACTGATGTCGGCGTGATTTTAAACACGGATGCCGCAAACTTAATTTTGCGATTACAACAGGATAAAAACCGAACCAGTGATGAATTATTAGCGGTGCATGCCGAAAACGCTTGGGGATATATTTTATTACGGATTTCCTTTGGCCTTCTGCCGGTACTCTGTCTGCTATATGCTCTCCCAGGATTTTTACGCTTAGAAGGAAGTCATAATTTAGGCGCGGCCTTAGTGCGAGCCTTTGCATGGATCATTGTTCCCCTTGTTGGCTATTGGGTATTGTCCCGCATTTTGGTTTCTAACAGTACCTATGTTTTTACTGGCACTGCCATCGTTCTTGGTGCCTTGATTGTTTCTGGCAGTTGGCGCTGGTGGCGCATGCGCCTCTAAGACCATCTCGTTTATCATTCAGCTTTAGAAGAGAACGGGTAGACGATGGGACGAACAACGGCAGTATCCGCGCGCGATGAAAAACGAGTTAGCAGCCTGCATCAGCACCCGACGGACCATCAAAGACTTTACAGGTGAAGCCGTACCCAAAGAATTAATTGAACAATGGCTTGTATTAGCGATGTGGGCACCAACACATCGATTAACTCAGCCATGGCGGTTTTCGGTATTAGATCAGCATGCGATTACTCGCTTGGGAAATTTTTTAGTTAGCGATCCAGCCATTGCTGCGGTTCCTGACCCAGAAAAAGGCGCTGCAAAATTAACCAAACTGCTAAGTCGATTACCAACACTTGGCGCGATGATTCATATCAGCTGGGAACGAGCATCTAATCCGACCATCGATCTCGAAGAACACGCTGCCGCCAGTGCCGCCGTTCAAAATTTATTATTAGCAATTCATGCGGATGGCTGGGCGGGATTCTGGTCAACTAATCCAGCACTTGGACATCCATTAACCTGTGCTTGGTGTGGATATCCCACTGAGCAATTTGGCTATCTCGGTTCTATTTGGATTGGTCGCGCACAACAAACGCCGCCAGCACCGCCACGTGCTGACATAGCCACACGAGTCACGTGGCTTTAAAATAACTTATTAAGTTTTTGTTAGGAAATTATGTCGTCTTTATTAATTGCTGGTCCGTTGGCCTTAGATGATTTTCAAACACTCACGGGGCTCTTAGGTGGAGCAGCTGGATACGCTGCTATGGCTGCGGCACCGTTAGCGCACACGCAATTGTGGTCGCGCGGCGGGCAAGATTTTACACCACAGGTGCGTAGTATTTTAGAGCGACGTGGAATTGATTTATCAGGGGTGTCATGGATTGGCACTACATCACGCAATGGTGAAATTATTGAGCCCTGCTTATCTGATGTCGAACCAACTGACGGTGGCGATTTATCCGCCGTTTTATTAATTGGTTTGGCAGGAGCGGATTGGCAACGTGCCCGAAATACACTACAGGCATTACCAGGACACGATCAACGAACCACAGTGGTAGCTCCCTATGGTGTCGATTTATCCGATGCCGCATTCTTGGATGAGGTGTGCCAAGTAGCAGACGTATTAATTATTTCAGCCCGCCGAGCTCAAGAACTGACGCAAGCGATTGATGTATTTGCTGCTGGCCGCGTATTAGGTGAAAAAGGTGCGAAATGTGTTGTGCTGACAGCGGGACCGCTCGGCGGTTTGATCGTCTATCGCCAAAAGGCCACCACGTTTCATGCACTTCCGATTGAAACCGTTGAAGCAACTGGAATCGGTCCTGCTTTTGCCGGTGCGGTAGCCGCCTGGCTAACCGGTGCAGGCAAAGACGACTTCCGCG
>JAHEDF010000269.1 GCA_024641365.1 Planctomycetota bacterium
GGTGAATAGTCAGTCGCTTTCATAAAAACCGACATTACTTTTTCGGTTAGCTTTCCATTCACTTCGCTTGCTTTTTTGGCTTCAATCCAATCGGGATCAGATCGAAATGCTTTCCATGATTCAGCTGCAGCCTCACGGCTCTTATGTTGCAAAACGTAAATTAAGGTATTTTTTGCTTCTTCACCATCGGTAGGTGTCCAATAACCAATCATAGTCATGCCGTGTTTTTTAAATAATGCACAGGTGTGATTGCGAAAACGTGCATGTAATTCGTCTAATTTACCAGGCGGCGCAATATACGTGCGTAACTCATAGACAGTCCCCTCATCTTCTGCCCCGTGACTTGGAAGAGCGGTTAACATGAACAAAACCATTGAGAGTAAAAAAATAAAGACGCTACGCATAGGAGCCTCAGGTTAGTGGTGTAAGAAGCAGGATTTACAAAGCATATGCTGTTTGCACCTCGGTGAATAGAATTACCACACATAGGCATCAAGTAATGTGGTTAATTCCTGCCGTGGTCGTGCAATGCGAGTTTCTTCCCCATCAATAACGATTTCAGCAGGAAGTGGTCTGGTGTTGTAGGTGCTTGCCATGCTCATGCCGTAGGCACCGGCATCACGGATAGCGAGCACATCACCTAATTCACACGTGGGAATAGCGCGATCCCGCGCAAATACATCACCGCTTTCGCAAATATTTCCAACGATATCGACAGGCTGCGTAGGTGCATCCGGACGCGAGCAGTTTTCAATACGATGATACGCATCATACATGGCAACACGCGCTAGATGATTAAATCCAGTGTCACAACCAACATAAGTTCGACCTGGAGCTTGTGTCGTATCAGGATTCTTTTTTATAGCAGTTACCGTGGTTAATAACGAACCAGCTTCAGCAACAAGAAAACGTCCTGGCTCTAATCGTAATTCAATAGTGCGACCAAACTGTTTGCTAAATGCCTGCATCATCGCATCGGCTTGGGCACCAACGGCACCGACATTAATCGCGGATTGATTGTCTTTGTAGGGAATTCCTAGGCCACCACCAAAATCAATAAACTGCAAATTGGGTAATTCTTTAGCGACATCAATTATGACACTCATTGCTTGAGCAAATACGTCAGCGTCTAAAATACCGGAACCAATATGCATGTGGCAACCAATGACCGCGATGCCCGTTGCTTGTTCAATTCGTCGAACCTCAGCAACTTGCGAATAATGAACGCCAAACTTGGTCATTGGACCAGCGGTACATATTTTTTCATGCGCACCGGCGCCGATATCGGGATTAAATCGCACAGACGCTTTTTTTGCACCGCTTTTACCAAGTCGTTCCAAGCGATCTAAACTACCACAATTAATTAATACGCCTTGAGCTATCGCCTCTGCCTGCTCAGCATCAGTCATGTTATTCTCAGTGTAGAGAATTAATTCTGGTTTTACTCCTAGACGTAAGGCAATTGCGACTTCACCAGGTGAGACCGCATCTATGCCATAGCCTTGGGCAATAATGGTCTTAACAACGGCTGGGCATGAATTTGCCTTAATGGCGTACAGCGGTTGAAATGGGCGATAAGAAAGTGCGTTTTTTAAAGCTTGCGCACGCGCACGAATGATTGCGAGATCATAAACGTACAACGGCGAACCGTAACGGGCGATAAGTTCTTGGGGGGAATGATGAGATGGATGCGTCATAGAGCGCGGCAGCGTCACGATCGTAGCCGCAGAACAAGCCTTGAATTAGAATCAGCTCAACTACGACCGTGTCTGTTTTTCAGTCGTGTGTTTTTGAGCTGGCTGCTGTGGTTCTCGTTTGGCGCGATTGGCACTTCGGATTGCATCATAAGGCCATGGCTCTGGTAATGGTCCATTACCATAACGTGCAGCTAAATGGGCCTCTAAATGTATCTGTAAATCAATGCCTGTTTTTAATTCTAATGCAGAGGTGACATCGCTGAGCGTTGTGGCGGGCTTCACATTAACGCCCATCGAAAGCGCTAGGCGGATGAGATCATCGTTTCGCCGCTGCAATTCAGCTAAGCGCGGATCGCGGATAATGGCCCCACGTTGGCGACGTACAAAAAATACGATGGCAACAATTAATACTAGGCAGCCACCAGCGATGACAGGCCACCAGTTTTCAGCGAGTGTAATTAAATTTTCCTTTTCTTTATCAGCAATTGGTGCGAGGGCTTTTGGTTCTGGTTCATTATCAGGTTTTACACCGTCATTATCTAAATTAATGCCAGCGGTAATGCGCCTGTTTCGGATCGATGGAGTTGGATCAAAACGTTGCCACCGTCCCTCCGCATTTACGACCTCAATCCAGGCATGGGCATGTAATCCGCGAAAAACTACGCCACGATCATCAATTTCATCGCTTGCAAACCCAGCTACACAACGCGCTATGTGCCCAGCACGCCGCAATAAAAGCACTGCTGCGGTTGAAAAATATTGACAGTGACCTCGACGCTCCTCGAAGTCATTGCCAAATAAAAAGCTTTTTAATACACCGCCAGGTCCAGGTGCTGGAGGTGGTAAATTTTCTAAATCGTAATGGCAGCGTCCTTGCAAAAATATTTTTATGAGCAGCGCAGCACGCTCAGGGCTCACGTTTTTCCACCGCGCATCTTCGATGTCTTGCCACGGTAAATTCTGCAGAGACGAATCGACTCTTTGATATTTAGCAAACGATTTTGGATCAGCTTGTAATTGTCCATCATCAAAGTCGACGCGATAAAGACGTAACGCTTCTCCTAATTGTGGACGATAGCGATTGCCATCCCCATCAACGACCAAGCCATCTAACTCAATGGCGTCGCCACCATCTGGGCGCAGCACCACATCAGTGCGGCTTGGCATGCGTAAAATATGTGCCCAACGCGTCGGTTGGTGGGTTGGAGGCGGAGCTTGAACAAGCGGGTTATTACTATCTGGTTTCCATGACAAAGCTGAGCCTTTTAATTCTAATTGTGAGAGGGCGAGCGCGCGTAAATACACCATCTCAACCGGGTCTGCACCCGTTTCCCAGGTTAATCGTGCAGCAATGCGCGGGTCACGATCAACTGAATTGTGGTCCCCAATTGATAAACTTTCCTCTAGTCCAATGACGACTGGTCCAAATTGTGTACTCGGTGCAGTCGCCGGCTTATGCGTGGCGTGATAATGTGCAGTTTCTTCCACTAACCAGCTGCCAAGTGACAAGGCTGCTAATACGACAATGCAAACCGGCACCACAGCCCAACGAATAATTGATGTGGCAATTTGTGATTTTAATCGAGAGCTTGCGCGAGCAGGAACGGCCCCGCTTAACCAGCTGTCCATTCCTAAAGCAGCCAGTCCAATTGGAACAGTAATTAAAATTGCAGAACCGGCCTGCGGTAATCGCGACATGAGTAACAATTCGACGATAACCAAACTTAATACCCAGCGCAACATGGCCAGACGACTTGGAACTAATAGCCAATAAGCAATGGCTATGCCTGCCGTTCCGTGCATGGCATCCTGATTATTTGCTGGAACTAATTGCCACCACACCAATCCTGTAACTGTCACTAATAAAAACTCTGGAAGAAAGATGCGGCGAACCCAGCGAGGTGCCAATTCAGCAAGCATACCTGTTATATAAATAATAATGACGGCATTTTCGCTACTTGGATGAAATGCGCATAAATAGAGAGCGATGCAAGAATAAAAGGTTAAGTGACAAATTGATAAGGGGGTTAAATGGCCAATAATCATTAGCGCACCCGCCGTGGCAGCCACACTAACGAATCACATTCTGCTAATGTTAATAATAATGGTTTGGGAGAAAAGGAACTGACATCAATGGTCTTGAGCGAAAGAACAATCGTGGCGCGATGGTTTGGAATTAAATCGGTTAGTGAACCATTTTCAGCACCGGCTAACGCCAGTGTTTCTAATAAACGTAACTTAGTGCCTTCTACGCCGTGCGGGGCAAAGTGACCGTAAAGGGCGACGTTCCATCCTTCACTACAAAAATAATCAACTAATGTGGCCGCAACAGCTATGAGTCTTTCCAATTTTCTAGCATCGGCACCGGTTGTCGTATCAATGACTAAAGCAAGGCGTCGGCATCCCGCAGCGTGGCGTTCTGTAACTAATAATGAACGATGTCGAGCACTTGCTTTCCAATGAATGCGGTGTGGATGATCTCCGGGGCGATAATTTCTCAATCGCGCCAGCTCATCATCTCCGGGATCTGGTGTTAGGGATTGAGCTTCAATCCATTTATTAATGCGTGTCTTTAAATCACGTCGAATTCGACCGATAGCGGGTAAAACGATTATTTCCGCATCATGACTAATTTGTAAACTAGCCGACACCAAGCCAAACGGTTGACTAGTGCGAATGGTTAAGGGGGGTAAACGATTGAGGCCTCGTTTAGGAAATCGAGTAACCCACGAAGGCCGAGTGGGTAATTCATCCAACCCAGTTAATCGCGCCATAATATCAAAGCGGCGTTGTAGTGGTTGCCAAGCTTCAAGCGCAACTGGCGGCGAACCGAGTGGTGCCACGAGTGACGCGCCGACGGTAACTTCGTCTCCGGCATGGGGAGAATTAGGTAATATCCACGTTCCGCGAACGCCAGTGAGCGACCGAGGCGTTTTCCAAATAGCGACAGCTAAAGCGAGGACTAACCCGAGGGCTAATACCGCACCTAATGGTTTGGGTTGCCACACGGGCATCAATAAAGTAGCCGTTAATAAAAAAGCTTCAATTAAAACGAACCACCCTAGCCACGTAAAACGCGGACGAGCACCGATGGGCTCGCTGCGAGTCGTAGACGTAGAAGCTGGGCTAAGCATAGAGATCGGTCTCTTGCGATTAGATGTAATGGACAGTCATTAACGAGGAACTGGTACCGTTTCTAATAAACCATGAATAACAGTATCAGTTTGCTGCCCAGCACGAGCTGAGACGCGATGCGCTAACGCGGCGACGCCTAATGCTTGGACATCTTCTGGAATCATAAAATCACGACCTTTAATTAATGCACGCGCTTGCGCTGCCCGTTGTAATCCCAATCCAGCGCGGGGACTAGCGCCTTGTATCAATCCTTTTGCTTGGCGCGTGGCGCGCACTAATTCTAAAATATAATTACGTACACTCGCTTCAACGCGCACGGCGCGGGTGGCAGCGCGTAAAATTGCCGTACTATTTTCATCAAGAATTGGTTGTAATTTTGCTAGGTCATTTTCTGCACCATCATTGGTTAATAAATCCAACTCAGCTTTGCTTTCTGGGTAACCTAATTTGAACGCCAATAAAAACCGATCTCGTTGGCTATCAGGAAGGGGATAGGTGCCTACGTGATCCAATGGATTCTGGGTAGCGACACAGAAAAAGTTATTTGATAAGGGTTTAGGTGTTCCTTCTACAGTGACCTGGCCCTCACTGAGGGCTTCCAAGAGGGCTGCTTGGGTGCGAGGCGGGGTGCGATTAAGCTCGTCAGCGAGTAGAATATCGCAAAAGACAGGCCCGGGATGAAAGATAAATTGGTGGTCACGCTCATTATAAATTGAGACTCCGGTGACATCGGCAGGCATGAGGTCGGGGGTACATTGCAAGCGCCGAAAACTGCCCCCGATGCTTTGCGCTAAAGCCTTGGCCAGAGTGGTTTTACCGACACCAGGGATGTCCTCGATAAGAACATGCCCAGCGGCTAGAAAGGCGACTTGTACCAGCTCCACTGATTCCTTGGAACCGCGATAGACACTGGTTATAGCGGAAGTCAGACGAGCGATTTCAGGGTGCGTTTGCATGGAGGATGGATTTGTAAGCTGAAGGGGGGAGAGGGCTGTCGTTGGCGTCATGATTGGTGAACGCCTACGGCCCCTCCAGGTTCATCTTGCTCTGGCG
>JAHEDF010000270.1 GCA_024641365.1 Planctomycetota bacterium
CTTGGGATTAGCCGTTGCGCTGACTCGTCGGAATGTTTTTTTACTGTTGATGGGTATCGAATTAATGCTCAACGCAGTTAATTTAAGTTTTATCGGGTTTAGTCGCGGCTTTGATGTGAGTTCAGCGCTGACTGGTCAAATGACGCCAATTTTTATTATTGCCATTGCAGCTGCAGAGGCGTGTGTTGGACTGGCAATGGTAATCTGCATTGTGCGCGGGCGCGAATCGCTCGATAGCGATGCATTTGCGGACATGAAGGAGTAGGCGCGTGAAAGTCACGTTTGAATTATTGTGGCTCATTCCGTTTTTGCCGCTGTTAGGCGCCATTATTAATGGTGCATTAAGTTTAGGCGGCGCGAAGAGTGCGTATGGTCCAAGTCGCGGGTTTGTCTCGCTCATCGCGGTTTTAATGCCTGGATTATCATTTCTTTTAACGGTCATTGCTGCGTTTAAATTAAGTGGCATTGGTAGTGGGACTAATCCCGCATTGGTACAAACCGTGTGGGATTGGTTGTCGGTCCAGGTCGGTGGATTTACGCTTAATATTCAGGCGGGATTCTTATTCGATCGTTTGACCAGCATGATGCTGTTGTTTGTGACCGGCATCGGCACATTAATTCATCTGTATTCGGTTGGCTACATGTGGGAAGACCGCGGCTTCGCGCGCTTCATGACTTATTTAAATTTATTTATGTTCTCAATGATCATCTTGGTCATTGGTGATAGTTTACCGCTGACCTTCCTTGGTTGGGAAGGCGTTGGTATGTGTTCTTATTTATTGGTTGGTTTCTGGCATCATAACAACGACTACAATGATGCCGCGCGCAAGGCATTTATTGTTAATCGTATTGGTGATCTTGGCTTCCTGTTAGGAGCCTTTGCTTTGTTCATGGTCATGAACCAAACGAGCCAAGGCAGTTTAAATTATCGTGATATTGCCAGTTGGTTCCAAAATGATGCGAATGCTGCGGTCATTACTGGAAGTGCAGGTTTACTCAGCGCAGCGTGTGTATTAATTTTCCTCGGCTGCACAGGTAAGAGTGCGCAAATTCCATTAGTAACGTGGTTGCCAGATGCGATGGCAGGTCCAACACCAGTGTCCGCATTAATTCACGCGGCAACCATGGTGACATCTGGTGTTTATTTGTTGGCGCGTTTGTCAGATGTATTTGCAAGCGCCTCGGCACCTATTTTCTTAGGACTCAATCCACTCGACATTGTCCTAATTGTTGGCTGTATTACAGCCGTATGGGGCGCGATTGCAGGGCTAGTCCAACTCGACATTAAAAAGGCGTTGGCCTATTCGACCGTTAGCCAATTAGGCTTTATGTTTATGGCGTGCGGCGTTGGTGCATTTGATGTCGCGCTCTTTCATGTCTTTACCCACGCATTCTTTAAAGCGACTTTATTCTTGGCTGCGGGTTCGGTCATTCATGGCTTACACCACGAACAAGATATGCGTCGTATGGGTGGCTTGGCGAAATTAATGCCAATTACTTACGCATGGATGTGGTGTGGTTGGTATGCAATTATTGGTATGCCAGGCGGATCGGGGTTCTTCTCCAAGGATTTAATTTTAGAACGCTTAACTGACGGTCACGGTATGGCACCATTAATTGGTTACATCGCATTGGGCGCTGCGTTAGTGACAGCCATTTACATGACGCGTGTGATGTATTTAACCTTCTGGAGTCCAGCGCGTCACAGCGAATCGGTCAAAGGCCACGTTAAAGAATCGCCGTTTACCATGTTGATCCCAATTACCATTCTTGGTTTTGGTAGTTTAATGGTTGGTGTTTTGTGGTCACCAATTCTTGGCAAAATGGGCACCAATGCATTTGAAGCTTACTTGAATCCAGTGGTTGGATCAGCGCAGGCACTTTTACATAAAGCGCCACATGAGGCCGGTCATGTAAATTACGTACCAGCCATCTTGGGTACCATTGCAGCGATCGCCGGGATTATTATTGCACGTTTCTTGTGGTTGCGTGGACATGTAAATAGCGATCAAAAAGATTTAGTCGGATTTGCCGCGTGGTGGACATGGGGTTTCGATCGCATTTATCATGCGCTGGTTATTATTCCGACTAAAGTTTGTGCCTGGATATTAGCTTGGATTGTCGATGCCATTATTGGTGGCGTGGTTGGTCTCACAGCTGAAGTGGCACGCTTCTTAGGTGATGGTTACACCTCAGTACAACGTCCACGCTTACGTAGTTCATTGACGCTCAGCGTTGCTGGCGCGGTTGGCTTATTTGCGATGTTGATATTATCAGGACCAATTGCGTGGGTAGTTGGTTTGGCCGCACTCGCGGTCGCCATTATTTTCTTAGTACTCGAATTACTTTTCTGAACAGCTGCGGATAGGACACAATGCTTTACGCTCTGCTTATTGCGCCTCTTTTAGCTGCTGTGCTCACAGCGGTTGCGTCCGGTCGCGACGGTGAGTCCAGCTTCCGCTTGGGTTTGGTGTTGTCGATTGGATGTGCGTTACTCGGTTTACCATTAATTACCTGTATGCCGGTACTCGATACCAGCTTGCCATGGTTTACCTTGTGGGGCACCAATGCCACAGTGCATGTCCATTTAGCGAGTGATGGTTTATCATCATGGATTATTCAATTAGTGACATGGTTAACGCCGGTCGCGATTTTAGGCAGTCGTAAATTAGTTGGTGACCGCATGCGAGATTTTGTGACCGCGTTATTGGTCATGGAATCATTAATGATTGGCGCCTTATTAGCGCGCGACTTGGTACTCTTTTATGTGTTCTTCGAAGCGATGCTGGTTCCGATGGTGGTTTTAATTGCCGTATTCGGTGGTTCAGAACGACGCAGCGCTTCGATGTGGTTTTTCCTCTACACCATGCTCGGCTCCGTATTTATGTTAGTCGGTATTTGGTGGTTGGCGTGGAAGATTGGCTCAACGGAATTAGCGCGTGTTATTGCCGATCTCCCAGGTTTACGCGCCAGTGGGGTATTAAGTGCGTCAGGTGACTTTTATTTATTCGCTGCATTTGCTTTAGCCTTTGCCGTTAAAGTGCCGCTGGTGCCATTTCATTCCTGGCAAGCGCGGACTTATGCAGAAGCGCCATCAGGTGCGGCGGTTTTATTAGCTGGCGCGATGGCGAAAATTGGTGTGTACGGTTTCTTACGTTTTGTATTACCGATGTTCCCAGACATGTGCGTGCAATACGCAGACGTCTTTGTTGTGCTGGGATTAATTGGTGTCGTTGGTGGAGCATTAGTGGCGATGGCGCAAGATGACATCAAGCGCATGATCGCCTTTTCCAGTTTAAGTCATTTAAGTTTAGTCATGGTTGGAATTTTTAGTTTCCACCAAGCGGCAATGGCTGGCGTGACCGTGCAATTGGTTGCGCATGGTTTATCGGTTGCAGCGCTGTTTTTATTAGTTGGATATATGGAAGCGCGCAGTTCGTGTCGTGGCTTAGATGATTTTGGCGGCCTTGCTGATCGCACACCAATTTTCGCCGTCTTATTTGTCATGACGGGATTAGCGTCAGCGGCATTGCCTGGGACCGCGAACTTCGTTGGCGAATTTATGATTCTGTTCGGTACATTTGCCGGACTTGGATTTGTGGTGGCGATGATTGCCGGTTTGTCAGTTATTTTAGGCGCTGTTTATATTCTACGCGTCGTACAACGCTGGCTCTATGGCAAACGCCATCCAAGTTTAGACCGCTTGGCGGATTTAAGTCCAAGTGAATCGATGGCCGTCGTGCCGTTATTACTTGCCTCGCTGGTTTTTGGATTTTATCCGAAGCCAATTAATGATTTGGCAGCTCCCGTGGTTGATAATTTAGCGCAACCAGCACGAGCTGCAAAAGCAGCGGCTACGAAAACAGCAGCGAATGAAAATAATTCAGATGCTGCTCATTCGGAATCTGCCACGCCCGTTATTACTTCTGCCACTCCCACTGGTCCGTGACTATGCCTACTGCCGACCTTTTCTCTGTGATCGCGCCGATGTCGCTGGTGCTTGTTGGCGCTTTAGTGGCGTTGGGTTTTGAGCCCTTCCTACAACGCGCTAGTAAACATAGCATCATTCCGTGGCTAGCTGCTGGATTCTTAGTAGCTGCATGTTTCATACAATTTTTTGCACCGACGGGTCATCTCCATGGCATTATTGCGATGGATGCACCGCGTTCATGGATGTGCATGGCCATAATTGTCGCGGCATTATGTTCTATCGCAGGATTACAACAAAGTTTAACGCGTGATGATTACCCGGGTGGTGAAGCCTATGCATTAACCTTATTCGCCACAGTTGGCGCGATGTTAATGACGATGGCGAACGATACATTGGCGCTATTCGTTGGTATCGAATTAGCATCCCTGTCCATATACGCTATGGTTGGATTACGTCGCTCACGTCGTGAATCAAATGAGGCTTTATTTAAATACTTTGTGATGGGTTCGGTATTCAGTGCCATTTACTTATATGGTGCTGCACTGACCTACGGCGCGACTGGCCATACGGCTTTTGGTTTTGCCGCCATCGATACGCAACACGCGACCTTATTACAAGTCGGCCAAGTGTTGATGATTATTGGTTTATTATTTAAAGTTGGTGTGGTGCCATTCCATTTCTGGGCTCCAGATGCTTATACTGGCGCGCCAGTTGCGGTAACTGGTTTTATGGGCGCAGTTATTAAAGTAGGGGGCTTCACTGCGCTTGGTTCCATTTGGTTAAATTTAATTGCTATCACCAGTGGCACCCACCCAGGTGGCGTGTTAAATCTCAGCGAATCGGTTACCATTACACAAATCGGATTGCAGAAATTAGAAAATCTCAACATCGCTATTTTAGTGTTAGGCTTATTGAGTTTAGTGCTCGGTAACTTTAGTGCCCTGAAACAAACCAGCGCACGTCGTATCGTTGCCTATAGTTCAATTGCGCATGCTGGTTACATGATGTTAGCATTAGCATTACCTGCCTCTGCCAGCCACACCATCGGGTTAAATAGTTTATGGTATTATTTGGTCGCCTACGCCATTGCGACTGCAGGTGCCTTAGCAGCCTTTGCAGCAATTAGTGGAAAAGATGACACCGGTGATAATTTAAGCAGTTTAGCTGGTCAGGGTCGCGCTCAACCATTTTACGGCGTGATGCTAACCATTTTCTTAATTTCGATTGCCGGTATTCCACCAACGATTGGTTTCTTAGGAAAATTCTTAGTCTTCGCAGATTTAGTCCACAAAGATAAAGTAATGATTGCCGTATTAGCGATGGTCATGGCAGTTGTTGGTGCAGCGTATTATATTCGCATGATCGTGACCTTGTGGGCTGCTACGAATAAAGAGCCGCATGTCGCAGGCTCACCAGTTTTAGCACGTTGGTCTTTGACAGCAGCTGCCATTGCTGTGTTTGCATTGATGGCGTGGCCGAATCAATTAGGCAAGAACACGGTAAAAGAAGGCGCTGCACCAGCAGCAAAGACAGCTGCAACGCAAACGGCACCTACCGCTCAATAACGGCATAATAAGTTGTGAATTCAGACACCCACATAATTCGTGTTCGCTACAGTGAATCCGATCAAATGGGTATTGCACATCACGCGGCTTATATTGTGTGGCTCGAAGAATGTCGCATTGAAATGTTACGTAAAAAGGGCTGCAGCTATAGAGATTTAGAGAAGCAAGGGATATTACTGCCTGTCATTGATATCAACATTAAATATAAACGTAGCTTGCGCTTTGATGATGAGGCGACATGCGTCACCACAGCAACATTACTTGGGCCGAGTCGCATAGCATTTAATACGGTAATATCTTTCCAGGATTCCATATGTGCAGAAGCAACGGTAACACTTGCAGGAATGTCGCCTGAAGGCCGGCCACTGCGCATTCCTGCAT
>JAHEDF010000271.1 GCA_024641365.1 Planctomycetota bacterium
AAATAAATCGCTGATAAGGGGAAATCACAATCCCTCTTTATCCCACCATACCAACCCAATTTCATTGGAAAGAAATGGTGCATAAACGCCCATGCCTATGATAAGTGCAATTACGACCAGCCCAAACCGAGAGCTGCCACGGCTGATAAAACGTTCCCATGCTAATTGACCCGGAGAGCGTAATGTTTCAGCCATAACGACTCCGAATGCGCGGATCTGCTACGGCATATAAAAGATCGGCAACTAATATACCAAATAACAACAATGATACTGAGATAATAGTGGCGCCCATTAACAGTGGGCCATCTTGATTGATGGCCGCATCTAGCATTAACCAACCAAGACCAGGAATACTAAAAATTAATTCTACGATTAATGCGCCACTAAATAATTCGGCTAATAAGCCGCTGCCTAAAGTAATCATGGTAATTAAACTATTACGCGTTGCGTGACCATAAACGACGGCGTCTTCATTACACCCTTTAGCTCTGGCCGTTCTCACATAGTCCGCATCTAATTGCTCTAATAAATTCGCGCGCATGTAACGCGACAATGCCGTGAAACTGGCATAGCTTAATACCACTAATGGTAACACCGCATGCCACATTAAATCGACGATATAACGGCCCGTTGGCATCCACAGTGAATTCTCACTCGATAGACCGCGATTAGGAAACCACGCAACTCCGCCCGCTGTATTCGTACAAAAATGGTATAATAGCAAGGTGCCCAGAAACATTGACGGCATCGACCATGCTAAAAATAAAGCGCTGGTGGTGGTGCGATCTTCTAAACTACCTCGACGTCGCGCTGAACGAATACCAAGAGGAATTGAAATTATCCAAGCGATAATAATTGCGATGGTATTGAGCCAGAACGTTATCGACCATCGGTCCGCGATGACGGTAAAAACATACTCTTTACGCGATTCGCTATAAAGTTGACCGGTAAATAATTTGGTAAGAAAATCACAAAAACCTGTATCTAAGAATAGCGTCCCCATCGCTGAACCTGAACGTTCTCTGTAATCACTTACATTTTGGGGATCCGCAAATAAAGCCAACATGGTTGTTCGTTTTTGTTCCGCTGACGTATCTACTACTTCTATACCTTTATCACGCGTATTAGTAAATAAAATTCGGCTATTTCTTAATGTTTCATTACGACGTTGAACATACTGAATATCAGCACCAGACATGTGCTGTAAATCATTGGGACTTAATGTTACATAAGCGCAATACGACAACGCTTGTGATGTTGGGGCATGAATTTCTTTTAATGTGTCGTCAGATAATATTTCGACTAATGGCACTATTGCCTGTGGGCCAGATAACCAAATTGCTTTCTCTAATTTATTGCGCTCACTGGGCGTTTCTTTATATTTCCCATTAGCGACTGTGTCTTGTATCCAGGTCACATAGTCTTTTTTATTGTACCAACCGCGCAAATTTATAAGCGCAGGCAAATCAATTCCACTGCGGCGAAAACGATCTATATAATTTTCAACATCTTTTGCCGCCCCTTGCGCCTGACGTTCGCCAGAGCCTGACATCCCAGGTTGCGCGCCACCGCCACTGGCTTGCATTTGTTCAACTAAGGTTGGCCCCTGTAATCGCAGCACACCAAAATTAATTATGAGAATACCAATAAATGTTGGTATCATCAATAAGATGCGACGAATAGAATAAGCCAGCATAATGAACGCTTTAACTACTCATATAATCATGAGAACAAGCATACCGTCTTTACCTGGAAATATGTCCACGTGAAGACGGTGCTGTCCAATTGTTTTGTTATTTTGTCGTCTAAATTCATTTGCTGAAGTGCCAGCCCAATTGCGATCTATTCACTAATGGATTAAGGGTATCGAGTGCTTCGGATACCCCGCGTAAATACATGTCTTTCATTGGCTTCCCTGTATTTTGCCAGATCAGAATGCCGTGTCTGAAATTAAAGAACGTGTATGGCTGCTCTTCATGTAAAATAGCTTGGATTTCTTTGGCAATGGCAATGCGTTCAGGAGTTTCAAAGGTTAAGCGTAATTTGTCAGCAAGCTCATCGACGCGTTTATTGACTAAGCCACAGTGATTGCTGCCGCCCTGTAATTCCGCCTGAGACGAATGCCACAATTGATAATAATCTATGTTCCAATCGGTACGCCAACCGCCAACTACGGCATCAAAATCCTTATCTTCATATACGCGCATTAATTCTTTCCATTCATACGGTGTATACTCTGCTTCTATGCCAATTTTTCGTAATTCATTTTTGTAAATGGCCAAGGTGCTATCCCACTCTGGGCTATCAGCATAATATTTGATTACAAAATTAAATTTGGTCAGTTTGCCATCGACCATTTTATCAAGAACACCATCGCCATCGCTATCTGACCAGCCGGCTTCTTTAAAAAGTGCCTTTGATTTTTCTAGATCAAAATCATACGGTTTTAAATCCGTATTACAGTATTGGCTATCAGGATGAATGTCAGACCAGGTTGTTTGTCCAAGTCCAAAAAGAACTTCTTTAATTATGCGCTCTTTTGGAAACGCATGCGTCATAGCTTGGCGCACACGTTTATCATTGAATAACGTGCGCCGCATATTCCAACCTATGTAGGTGAATGACATGCTCTTAAATCGTTCCCACGCTAATTCTCCCGTTCGTCCCGCTTTCGGATCATTGGGATCTAATGCTGTAAATCGCGGCTCATTATGATCGATTACTTCACTCTTATATTGTAATGGGAATAATCCGTGCACGTGCACTTGGCCATTTTTAAATGAGATTAATTGCGCGTCTGGTTTCTTAACTTCTAAATTCCATTCTAACTTATCAAAATGTAACGGTGCTCCCCAATAGTCCGGATTGCGTCGGAATACCATGACTTTATCTGGCTTATATTGATCTAGAATAAAGCGACCAACTCCTACCACACCATGCAATTCATCAAACCAATGTTTATTAAAGGTAATGCCAAGTTGTTCCTTGGGGATGGTCGAGCCATCTGCATTACAGCCATAAATATGACGCGGCAATGGCGTAAGCGCCATACTAAATGCCAAGCTGGTATATACCTTGCGTTTCCAGTATATTTTTAAGGTATAATCATCAACCACTTCTACACGGTCTACATCTTCATAATAATTTCGCGTTGAGGGGCAATCTACTGCTGGATCAAGAATCATATCCATCATGTATTTGAAGTCATGTGCAGTTAATTCAACATCTTTAGCTAACCATTTATAATTTGATTCCGTGGCAATTGCTGGACGTGTCCAATTAATTCCTTTGCGAATTTTAAAGGTATAGGTTTTGTAATCATCCGTAATAATTAATGATTCCGCAAGACTTGCGCTCCAATGCTCAGGATGTTTTGCGGGACGTTCACATAACGAATCATTGCACAGCTCATGAACATCATTTGAGGTAGACGAATTATCGATGAGTGGGTTTAAGCGTCGTGGTGTACTATCAAATGATTTTAAGGTTCCGCCCAGCCAATCGGGGTGAAAACTCGACCGATCGTAAGGAATTAAAAAATTAACATTCAATTTTGGATTACCGTCTTGAACCGCAGGGTCATAAGTCTGTGCTGTTTCAACATTTGTCGGTACATTGTTTTGCCCATTCACCACTACAGGTTGCCGAGCCATCGCTTCAGATAATTGCTTTTGCGTGCGTGCGAGTTCTTGTAGCGCAATTTCGAGTCGATCTAAACTCTTACTGACTCGTTCTAATTGCTGCGGCTGACGCCAACGATCAATCGCCATATAGATCAGCAGCAAAGATGTAACAATTAACAAAGTCCAACGTGCAGCATTCATCGGCAAACCTCGGGGGCGCAGGCTAGTGTACTCGGCAACAGTCGAAAGACCGCAATCTGGCATAAGCACCACAAAATGATTCGCTGCGCCAAACAGCTAGCACTGCTTAATCGTTCACCAAAATGCGATAAAGTCCGAGTTCTTCCAACCATTCAGCACGTTGACGCCCACCGGCGAGAAACTTGTCAAAGTCTTTGCCCCGGCCCGGAAGATTCGCAAACTTTTGCTCTGGGGCATTCGGCAGCGCGGCAAACTCTTCACAGGCACCATTCAGATTCTGCAGCGCCAAGCGCAATACGTGATCATCAGCCAACAAAGCGCTATCTTCTTCACTGAGTTGGAATTCATGGGCTGCGGCTTCGGCAAAAGTCGTTTCGCACATCGCTGCCAAACTAGAGAGTTCACCGGCTAAGCGCTCTACCGTTTGAATAGCACTTTCCCGTTTGCCGATCGGCTGCACACGTTCGATCTGATCACCACGCGCTTGCTCAAGGGTTTTGTGATACAGCTGCACACAAGCTTCCAACACTGGACCGATACTGCTGGCAGCGGGACCCGCTTTGGTGCGTTTGCGCAGGACCGTTTCCAAATCGCTCGCCAAAATGGCAGGAAGCGCCAAAATGCCGCTGCCACCATCTAAACTAATGGTAATGGAAACCGGCGGAGGATCGCCCAATTTTTGTCGCCATTCCGCAACCAGGGACACCATCTCACGAAAGACCGCACGTAATTTGGGGACGGCTTTAGCTAAGACCGTAACACCTAATGCCCAACGGGCACGATCTAAATATTCAATTAAATCACGAGCCGAATCACGTGTTGCCGCAATTTGACCGCGCAGTGTTTTAAATTCATAACGATTACCAAATAAACGTGGACGGTAACGTTTTGGATCTTCTGCGAGCGGCATGATTTGTCGTAAATCAGACAGGCATTTAGCCATTTCTGCTACATGTCTATCTGCTACGCGTGCAGCATGTGACTCTTCTTCACCACTGATGGTAATAACGCGCTCAATTTTGCGCACTTCGGCTAACGGTCCTTTTGGATCGCCGCCCGTTTCTAAGGCCGCAAACGCTTCGCGATATAATCGTAAGCGTTCATCTAATTTATCTTCGTTGCCTTCTTCATAGCGTTCCAAGCGACGATCACGTGCGGCAACTTCTTCCATTAATTCATGACGTTCGGCTTCTAATTTCGCAATTTGCGCACGCATTTCGCGTACAGTGATTTCTAATTCACGTCGCGATTCGTCTAATTTACGTACTTCAGAAATAATGCCTTCGGCTTCTGGTGGTAACGGCGGTACTTCACGTCGTGTGGCAATAGCGTTAAGCGCTTCTAACAATCGTCGCGTCGCGGCTATCATTCCCTGTGCGTGACGACGGCTGGCTGATAAATCGGAACGATACCGCGTAAATGCCAACGCGACTTGTCCACCCAACGGTTCGTCTTCGGCGACGGGTTCATTTAATTCAGATAAAGCACCACTAACCACCTGTCCAATTCGTTGTAATTCATCGCTTTGATGTGCCGTTGCTAATTGCACCGAACCAAGCTTAGCCTGATTGGTCGATAACTCTCCAATTAGTGAATCTAAGCGACCGCTAATTGCCTGATGGCGTTCTTCCCATAATCCGCACAAGGTTTGTAAAATCTCTACCGTCATTGATAAATCAGGACGTTCACCGGGCTGCAAAGACTCAACGCGATCATTTAATTGGCCGGCACGTTCTTGAAATTGCGCTGCTTCAAACGCCGCTTCATCGGGGCGGAAGCATAAAAAAAATGTTCGCCATAATTGTAATGCTTCTTCGCCAATCTGATTAGTGAGTGGCGGCGGTGCTAATAAATGTCCAAGCGCACCTAAAGGGTCAGCACCTAAATAACCACGTTCACGTGCCGCTGCAATTAATGATGACGACAAGTGATCATATGCTTGATGCATCGCCGCTAATGCACGGGCATGTTCTTGCTGAATCTCACGTTCTAAGCGCAAGATGGTTGATTTGATGGGCACCATGTGCGGGAC
>JAHEDF010000682.1 GCA_024641365.1 Planctomycetota bacterium
TGTTTTTGTTTTTGTTTTTGTTTTTGTTTTTGTTTTTGTTTTTGTTTTTGTTTTTGTTTTTGTTTTTGTTTTTGTTTTTGTTTTTGTTTTTGTTTTTGTTTTTGTTTTTGTTTTTGTTTTACAGTTTCTATTGCTATGCATTGCGATAATCAGCGGGTGTCATGCCCATGAAGCGGCGGAATGTACGGGTAAAATGTGCGTGATCAAAGAAACCACACGATACAGCGATGTTGGCAATGCTGTCATCGCCATTGCGTAATAAGCGACAGGCATTTTCAACGCGTAGTCGCATTAATTGTTGGCGTGGTGTGGTGCCAAATGCTTTGCGAAAGGTGCGCTCGAATTGACTAACAGAGAGCCCAGCAGTTGCCGCCATGGATTCGGCGGTGTGGGCAGCAGCCGGGTCGTCATGTAATTCAGCTATGACTTGTTCGAGTTTTGCTAATTGTTGCCGCTCAACACTTAATTCCTCCGCAGCCAGTGAAATACCGGCAACACCAATGACTTTTCCCTGACTATCATGAACTGGGACTTTATGCGTGACCACTAATCGTGGCGAGCCTAATTGTTCAGGGGCGCTTTCGACGCGATGTAATATTGCCTGTCCACTTTTCATGACAGCTTGGTCATCCCGCATGTATTCGTCCGCTCGTGCCTTGGGAAAGAAATCGCGGTCAGTGCAGCCGATGGCGTCGATTTCATTAGCAACCCCGCAATAATCACAGCCGCGGCGATTAAGGGCGATGAATCGTCCCTGGGCATCTTTCATAAAAAATGACACATCGTTGAGTTGTGCCAATAACGCGGTCAATGCCCCGGCGTCCATACGACAAAAGAAATCCCGCTGACGGGCGAGTCTTTTCTGTTGGGAAAGTTTATTTTTCGCTTGTGTATCACCAGCGTTTGTTGTGCGCATTTTGTACAATTTATTCGTGGCAATGTGCAAGACAAGCCAGGGTTTTTATATCATGTATAATAGAAGCGTATGCGTAACCCCAAAGCGATGTCAGCAGGCGGTGGTAAGGATGGCTGGAGCGGTTATTTCAAGAGTCATCACTTATGGTATAAAGATGCGCAAATAAATAGCTTTCATATATGGGTGTCTAATACGATTTTATCCGTAATGAGTAAGCTTAATACAATTCTCGCAACCACGTTAACCTGTTTTTAAAATAGCATGAACCGACTAGCAGTGTATGTTGTTATTTTTTCTTTTATTGTCTGCGATAATTCAGCCGCAGCTAATAAGAACGTGCACTGAGTAATCTTTTTCATGTAACAGGGTGTTTTTCGAGATAAAACAATTTCTCCTTAAATTGAGTATAATTATTGGGATACTCATTGTCGCTAACGGACTCGTTGCGGCAGATACAGCACGCAAGCCTTTGAAAAGCTACATTACGTCTGGCCAATCGAACATGCAGGGACAGGCGAAAGTAAAAACAATTGAACGGTTGAATTTAAGCGACGATACCAAGCAGATGTATTTAGACATGCAGGTAAAAGGCGGAATTCCTTCGGTGGGCAATGGAGTGTATGGCGTCCAATTTAGTAATGGTGACATGAAAAAGGGAGAACAAAGACCGCTTGAGGAGGTTAGTGGGGCTTTCAGACTAGGCCACGGAGCGAACATCAGCGAAAATACCACGTTAGGGCCGGATTATACATTTGGCATTTACATGCAGAAACATGTGCAGGGGCCAATTCTTATTATTAAATCCGCTTGGGGCGGGAGAAATCTTACTCAAAATTTCAGACCACCAAGCGCAACGAAGCTCGACATAGAAATTGAAAAAATTGTAAATGAGAAAGTATATTTATCGAATCCCCAATGAGGTGCTCTCATTGGGGATTATTATTTTGTATAAGCAAATAAACAGAAGATGATTTAAAGCGTCATTATTTAGTCAGGTCATATTCTTAAGCTATATTATTTACATGTTATTGTTTTCTGAAGGATAAATTTGTATTTATTTGTGAGGGGCATGTAATTCTCTGCAGTTACAGCATTCAATTATATTGGCGTCATTACATCATTGCCCTGTGGTAAGCGGTAAAACGCCCTTACGTAAAAGTGTGGAAATTTAGTAATAAGAAAGACCGTAGCGTTACGCGTTTAATGGCTTTTATCGCTATAAACGAGTGATTATTTTTGAAATTAGACTTAGCGTTATCCTACACATGCTCACGTATCTAATAAATCATATAAATACATGTAAATACTAATTTTACGTTACCAATGGCGGCTTACATACCCATTTTGGCGCACTTTTTGTATTAGGACCACATAGAGAAGAGAATCGCCAAACGTGAATAGAAGCGTGGTCTGAGACATTTAAAATAATGTTTTAGGATTTTAGCGGATACTTTACGTTAATATTAACGAGCTTTTACCAAGAAAAATGGAGAACAATTCGTGACTATTTTTCCTCAGCTTTCAAATAAATATTTATTATATGCTGTAATATTCACAGCTCCAACTCATATGCTTAGTGCTGAAGATGCGTCAACCGCTCGTGTGCAGGCAACAAACGCGATTCAAAATACGCTCAATAAATTTTGTACGGATTGTCACAATGAGAAAAAGCACAAAGGTGATATCAGGCTCGATAATTTTGCCAACCTCACATTCGACCAACAATTTGAATTATTGGGTCATGTCGAAGAACAAGTGTATCGACGAGAAATGCCGCCTGAAGACCAAGACAAGGTAAAGCCACCAACGGAAGCTGAGCGCCAATCTTTTGTACAGTTACTCAGACAGTGGGATGAAAAGCATCAAGTTAAATCAGCGTTTAGTCAAAAATTGCTGAAATACGAATACGCTAATTATGTAGATCACGACAAACTCTTTTCAGGTGAATACAAAGGTGAAAAGGCGTTTACTTACGACCGTAAATGGTTGGTAAGCGAATATATTTTTAACGACCGCGTCAATGCAATTCTTCGAAATTACAAGAAAATAAAGATCGGTGGGAAAGAATATATTGAAACCGGACGTATCGCAGGAGCTGGAGTAGCTAATCCATTTTTATTGGCACATGACAAAACCGGTGTGTTGTACTATGCAAATCAAGAGTTGGGCAGCAATACCTTTTTAGCTATGCTTGGCAATGCGGATGCGATTGCCGGAGAAATGATTAATAGTCTCGGCAAGAAATATTCAGACTATCTTCCCGCCGCAAAAGAAATGACTGCATTAAGCGATAAAAACAATGCAATTCTAGCAAACAGAAAGCAGTTTCTCTCTGACTACATTGATGATATCTGTCTCGATATTTACAAGGAATCAAACGAATCATTGTTGCCAGTGTACACCCAAATCGATGTCCCAGGTGAGATCAGCGAGAAATCAGAAAATTTTGGGAAATGGGGATGGCGAAACTCCTTTGGCAATGACGGCAGTTTTTTATCTCAGGCATTGCGCAAATTCGAAACGGCGAGCAAATCAAAACGGGAAATGGTCGAAAAATGTCAGCGCTTTTGGTTTCATTACGGAGAAAGCCCAGATACCATTGAGCGCCGCACGACCTCGTTATATAAGAAAATGACTTCAATCTTAAACTACCGCTATTACCAAGGGAATGAAAAATTAATCTATAAGCCGCTCAAAGATGCCGATGAGATGAAAATCATTACGGAAACGATAAAGAAGCATCGCACAAAAGGCATGACGTATTATGAGTTGATCGACAAATGTATGGCGGATTGGCGAGCGGAGTTTAGAAAAATAGAGAAACAGGCGCAAGATGCGAGCGGCGAAAAAGCAGCAGAGGTCTTGCGGGAACTTTACGGGCACATTTTTAGACGTGCTCCGACGCCAGATGAAATAAAGCAGCAATCAGCACTATTTAATTCGTACCTAGATAAAATGGGTGCTCGAGAAGCACTCATTAAATTGGCTCAAACCTTAATCTTAAAGACGGAATTTATTTATCGTTATGAATACGGCGCAGGAAAGCAGGATCAGTATGGCAGGAAAATGCTCTCTCCGCGTGATGCCAGTTATGCTTTGGCTTATGCACTGACGGAAACAAGCCCTGATGATGAGTTGGTAAAAGCGGCAGAACAAGGCCGACTCAACACGCGCGAAGATTATAAACGCGAAGTGCTACGCATGTTAGCCGACAGGAGTAAAATAACCATTATAGATAACGTGGTAAACGACATAGAAAAATGCACAACGACCATGCCGGTAAGAAAAATGCGTTTTTTCCGCGATTTCTTTGGCTATCCGCGGTTGATGACGATCTTCAAAGATGATAAACGCTTTGGCGGCAATCACAGCGCCTCGAGTAAATTGCTCATGGCACAAACAGACATGTTGGTCGAATATATTTTAGAGCAGGACAAAAGCGTCTTCGAAGAGTTGCTTACAACGGACAAATTCTACGTCTACCATAATGGTGACAACGCCTATACGACAGAGAAAGCAGAACTGGTAAAGGGAATATATGACTACTTTAAAAAGAATAATTGGCAGTCTTTTAAAAACTACGATGATGTGATGAAGCATCGTTCTTTTATTGAATTGACTAAATTGGAACTGATTAATTTTGACGCAAAAGATGATCGGAGTAAAAAGTCAGAATTTGGCAACTTCACGTATACTATGACGGACCTTGATAAGCGATTTTCCCATGGTCAAAAATACATCATTCCGAAGCTCTATTTTGGTGGAACAAACCGTACGGGTTCGCGGCGTGGTGCGGAACTCGCATTCAGGGGGCTTGATGTAACCGATTACTTCGCAATAGATCATTCCACCTGGGATTATCCACCGGTGCAGCCAGCAAAGATTGCAAATCGCAAGGGTATGCTGACCCATCCCGCCTGGCTCATTGCCCATTCACAGAACACGCAAACGGACCCAGTGGTACGTGGTAAATGGATTCGCGAGAAACTCTTGGCGGGTTCAGTGCCAGATGTACCCATTACGGTTGATGCACAAATTCCAGAAGACAAAACCAAAACGCTGCGTCAGCGTCTCGAAGGCAGAACGCAGGATGCCTATTGCTGGAAATGTCACAGTCTGATGAATCCGATTGGTACCGCCTTCGAAATGTATGATGATTTTGGACGTTATCGCACGAGTGAGGAATTAGAATTTCCAGAATTTGCCCTCAACGCTGAGGATGAGCTAAAAGTAAGGTTTTTGGCGCGAGATCAGTTCAGAATATTTTACAAAACCCTACCAATTGAAACCACCGGAAAATTGGATGGTACCGGAGATAAAAAATTGGACGGCGACGTGAAGGACGCATTTGACCTCATCGATAGGCTCGCCAAATCAACCAGAGTACGGCAATCAATTATTCGCAATGCATTCCGTTTTTTCATGGGAAGAAACGAACTGTTGTCTGACTCAAAAACACTCATCGACGCCGATGAAGCTTATGTGAAAAGTGGTGGTAGTTTCGATGCCGTGATTGTGTCACTGCTCACCTCAGATTCATTCATTTATCGCAAGCCCGTTCCGGAGTAACCAATGTTAAATCGCAGAAACTTTTTCAAGAAATCCATGGTTGGTGTCGGCGCCTTGTCGCTTGCGCCAATGGTCGGCTTAAGCGCAGCCGATCTAGCTGCCGGGAAAGGACAGGGACAGTTTCCCAAACGTTTTATATTTATAAGAAAATCAAACGGCCAGCGCCCACATGAAATGACGCCGCTGTCATTCTCCGACGCGTTGAAAGAAAAAGACACTAAAAAAGAAGCATTTGAAGAACCCATCGCTAAGCACGAAATGCAAGACTGGTTGCAGGTGCTAGATGACTACAAGGACCGCATGACGATCCTGCAGGGCCTCTCCAGTAAAATGAGCGAAAACAGCCACTATTCACACCAGTCGGTGATGGGCTGTTTTAAATCGAACGGTGGGAATATAAACGCATTGAAGCGAGCAACGATTGATTATGAATTGGCAAAATTATTTCCCTCTCCTTTCGGTCATATTGAATTTTCATTTTCGGAAAATCGCGAAGGGATTGTTTCTGGTTTATCCGTACCCGCGCCCTATCAGAAAAATTCATGTTATGGTGATTCGATTTCCGCATATCGTGATTTGTTTAAATGCGTAACGAATCCTGAACTGATTAACTCAGACAATGAAATGTTGCAATACCTTGAAGGAGCAGAACTGAACTCGGGGATGCGCTTAAATGAACTGGACGCGAATAGTATCAAAAATCATGTGAGCACTATTGAGCTCATGTACGCACGCAATCAACAGCTGGCGAAAATGGTATCAAAAATAGAAAAGCACATGCCTGACTGGGAAAAGATCCAAGATTACGGCAAGACCTCGTCTGGTATGCCGCTGCGCCAGGAAGCGATGACGGATGTGCTTGTTGCCGCACTTGTTTCCGGATTGACCAATGTTGTTACCTACACAATTGATACTCTCGGAACGTCAATAACCGGATTGCCCGGATACGAAAAAGAAACCATCAACATTCATGGCGTCGGTCATGGTGGCGGCGAGGAAAAACGAGACATTCGTCGACAAATGGACATGCAACATTTGAGGCAGGTAAAAACAATAGTCGAAGCGCTGAAAGCACAGCCGGAAGGCAATGGTACTATGTTTGATAATACCATGATCATGTATTTCCCCGAAAATGGTGAAACTCATCATGGATCAGGTGTTGAAGAGCCATTTGTTATTATTTCAGGTAAAAATTCGAACCTCAACATGGCGGGCAAATATATTCGCCTGCCATTCCATGCCACCGAAGGCCATCAAACACTCGGTAATTGGTACACGACCTTGCTCAATGCACATGGTAATCCGATTAAGCATTATGGCGATCCAGATGCCGAAATGGCGCGTTTGAAATTTCCACAAGAAGGCGCGATAAAGCAATTTATTAAAGCATAGAGCTCACTATTTTATCTTATTAAAGTAGCAATCGCACCATCGCACATTAACGGCGATGGTGCGATTGCGCTTTATTCCAAGCCACGCAATCGGCATATTTTACGCCGGTGCCGCCAAAAATATCTAAAGCGGAACCAAACGTTAAATCAACACGACCATTACTAAGACGATCGACTAACATTAAATCATCAATGGTGCGGCCGCCCCCAGCGTACACACACGGAATTGGTGACCATTTGCCGAGCGCGGTTACTAATTCCTCATCAATACCATTACAGAGGCCTTCGACGTCGGCGGCGTGAATTAATAACTCGCTGCACTGTTCAGCAAGCGATTGAATAGATGACTCGGTTAACGCAAAATCAGTGACAGTCTGCCAGCGATTAATCGCTACAAACCAACTTGTTTTGCGACGGCGACAACTGAGATCAATAACTAGGCGTTCTTTGCTAACTAATTCTACTAATGCTTCTAAACGTTCAGGTGCAAATTGGCCATGGGGAAATAACCACGTAGTCACAATAACTTTTTGTGCACCAGCCGCAATCCATTCGAGCGCATTTACGTCAGTGATGCCGCCGCCAACGTGCATGCCATCAGGCCATGCTTGCAGAGCTTCACGAGCGGCATCGTCATTGCCTGGCCCTAATTTAATGACATGGCCACCTTTTAGTCCATCACTTTGATAACGATGGGCAAACTCAGCAGGGGGTTGATCAGCAACGAAATTAGTGCGCAGTCCAGCACCACTATCGTTCAGACTTCCACCGACAATTTGTTTTACTTTGCCGTCGTGTAAATCGATGCAGGGTTTAAATAATGTCATAAAGAATTGCCCCATGTCCGGAAGTCCGGAAGTCCGGAAGTCCGGAGGTCCGGAAGTCTTGTGAATTGTGCGGTTTAATTGTGATATTCACGTTGGTCATTATATTTTTTACTATAAGGGTGATTATATAAAATCTACGCAAATGACTTCCGGACTTCCGGACTTCCGGACTTCCGGACTTCCGGACTCATTCTCCAAGATAGGCTTCGCGGACTTTAGGATCATCAAGTAATTTGTCAGCATCATCGTGGGCAACAATATTTCCGGTTTCAATAACATAGCCACGGTGGGCAAGTTTCAGCGCTAAATGGGCATTCTGCTCAACCAATAAGACCGAGAGACCTTCTTGGTTGAGTGTACGAATCGTGTCAAAAATTTTAAGCGTCAATAAAGGCGCAACGCCCATTGATGGTTCATCCATAAGCAACATTTTTGGTTTCGACATCAGTGCTCGACCAATTGCTAACATTTGTTGTTCGCCACCAGATAAGGTGCCACCAGTTTGATGACGGCGATCACCTAAAACAGGAAATAAACTAAATGCATGATTAATGCCATCGCTAATTTCTTTTTGATCCGTGCGAGTAAATGCGCCCAGGCGTAAATTCTCAATAACGGTTAAGCGCGGAAAAATGAGTCGCCCCTCAGGGACCTGGGCTAAACCCAATTCAACAATACGATGGGCGGACATATTTGAAATATCAGTGCCATCAAATGTAATAGTGCCACTCGTAATTGGATTAATGCTGGAAATGCAGCGTAAAGTGGTTGTTTTTCCAGCGCCATTACTACCAATTAGACAGACAATTTCTCCGCGACCAACGGTCAGTGACATATCTTTTAAAACAGAAATGGCACCATAACCAGCTTTTAAATTGGATAGTGTTAATAACGGTTCGCGTTTTTTAACGCTTTTATCAACTGGTGAGCTTGGGGCTGGAACGGTGGCATCAGTCATGGTGAGCCTCCAGTCGAAAGAACATCATGCGCCATGATCCTTTCCTAAATACGCTTCAACAACGGCTGGTTCTGCGCGCACTTCAGCTGGCGTCCCTTCGGCAATTTTGTTACCGTAATGTAAAACCACCACGCGATCACTAATACCCATGACTACTTTCATATCATGTTCAATTAATAACACGGTTATGCCGCGATCACGAATACGACGAATGAGTGTCATTAATGCGGCTGACTCAGTTGGATTCATGCCAGCAGCCGGTTCGTCTAATAATAATAACGATGGCTCAGAGGCTAAAGCACGAGCAATTTCTAAGCGCCGTTGATGGCCATACGGTAAACTGCCAGCACTAAATCCGGCGACATCGCTTAGATTAACAAAGGCGAGTAGCTCATCGGCTTTTGCACAGGCTTCGCGATGTTCTTTAAAATGATGTGGTAAGCGGAAAGCCCCATCCCAGGCCCGTTCATGTAATTTCGGGTCCATGCCCACTAAAATATTATCACGGGCGCTGAGTTCTCTAAACAAGCGTATATTTTGAAAGGTGCGCGCAATGCCTGCGCGCGTCACCATATCTGGTGAATTACGTGTTGTTCGCCAGGCATTCCACGCACCGCCTGCGCCAACGACGCCGCCAACTAGAGCTGGAATTATTGTCCATGCTGAAGGTGACAATACTGCAAAGAAATCATTAATCGACTTACCAATCGGAAAAGGATTAGCGATTGCATGCGCATTGATGGCGGCATCCCACAACGAATTTGCATTTAATCCCAAGGTCACCACTGCAGCAGTACCGATGCCCATTAACGCCCAGCGAGCGATGTCGCGTGGTGTCAATGTTTTTTCAACTACCGCACCATTAATTAATACACGACCTTTTGTTGGTGGGTAAATCCCCGTGACGGCATTAAATAGCGAGGTTTTACCCGCGCCATTTGGACCGATGACGGCTAAAATATCGCCTTGCTCAACTTTAAAGCTGACATCATTAACCGCAGTTAAACCACCAAATTGTAAAGTGACATGATCCAGTTCTAAGACAGCCATTATGCACCTCCGCTTGACGCAGGAGTCGAAGGTGGATTTTTTGTCGACGATTTATCAGTTGGGTTCACCGGCTCGACATCTTGCGCGGGAATTAATCCCTGCGGACGCAAACGCATCATTAAAATGAGCGCCAAGCCAAAGATCATAAATTTCCAATTACTAGGCGTCGCCAAAACATTGCCGCCAGTTAGGCCCTCGCGATTCATCCACTCTGTCAATTTCACCAAAACAATAGCATTAAACCCAACCATAATGAGGGCGCCCACTAAGACGCCATTCACATTACCCATGCCGCCGACAATAACGATGCATAAAATGACGACGGATTGTTGAAAATCATAAAATGATGGCTCAATACTGGTACCTTGCAAACTGGCAAATAAGGCACCACCAGCCGCACACATTGCTGAACCGATAGCAAAGGCAATTAATTTAGTGTGAGCAGTAGAAATGCCCATGGAACGCGCAGCTAATTCATCATCACGTACCGCAATCCATGATCGGCCTAAGCGTGATTTACGCATATTGCGACACAGTAACACGGTAACGATGAGCAATCCAAAATAGAGATAATACCACGGCAAATAATTGCCGACATTAAAAGTAACGCCTGGCAACCATGGTTTTGCAACCGGATTTAATCCTTGTGTTCCTTTGGTAATCGCATCTAAATTTTTTAATATATCAGTGACAATTTCACCAAACCCAAGCGTAACAATGGCTAGATAGTCACCGCGTAAGCGCATCGCTGGCAGTGCTAATACCGTTCCAGCCAAAGCACCAATAAGAATCGCAACCCCTAAACCAGGCCAAAATCCAATTTGAAACGGATAAATAGGGACAGTGCAAATAGAAAACGTATAGGCACCAATCGCCATAAATGCGGCCGCGCCTAAATTTAACAATCCGGTAAATCCTGCGACAATATTTAATCCCAACCCGACAATCGCATAGACCATGATAGCTGGCACTAACGAGGCAAATTTTAGCCCCGCAGGCAACACAGCATCAAATGCGGGTAATAACAGCGCAACTACAATCAGAGCAATGGACAGCCGATTAACCGCAGAGGGCGCAGAAAAGGTTTGAGAAGTAGTCATGCCGCACTCAATGCTATTCGTTTAATGCCGTTACGCATGTAGCGCTGATAAAAATTAAGTAATAAGCCCAGTTTATGCCCAGATAAACGTAAATATGACAATAATTGCGCTTGGTGTAAGTTGGTAAAATGGTCAACAGTTTTTAATTCGCAAACAACGAGATTCTCAACAACAAGATCCATTCGGTAACCATTTTCGAGAGAGAAGCCTTTGTAGGAAATTGGAAGAGGGACCTGTTTTTCCACTCGTAGTCCAATGCTCATTAATTCATGCGCCAGACAAGCTTCATATGCAGATTCTAATAACCCAGGCCCAAGCTCACGATGCACTTCAATAGCAGCGCCAATAATTTTCCCAGAAATTACATTTCCAATCTCTGCGCCCTCTGCGCCCTCTGCGGTTAATTTGTCTTTTATAATACTCATGGCATCAGACCTTTTCTCTGATGCGGGCACCGAGGATGCCGTTGGGGCGGAAAACTAAGACGAGAATTAATACGGCAAATACAACGGTATTACTCCATTGACCGCCATTCGGTACATAGCCTTCCATAACTGCGCGTACCAGTCCAATTAAGAGAGCACCTAAAACGGCACCCGGTAAATTGCCGATGCCACCAAGTACAGCAGCAGTGAAGGCATCCATGCCGTTGCGGTAGCCCATTTGGAAATGAATCGACCCCGTATAAAGCGCAGTAATAACACTGGCGACACCGGCTAATGCACCACCGATGAGAAATGTTACGCCGATAACGCGGTCGACATCAATACCCATTAAGCGTGCAGCAGTTGGGTTTTGCGCGACGGCGCGCATTGCCGTTCCTAAGCGCGTGCGATTAATAAAGAGCGTGAGACCGGCCATGAGTGGTAGCGTCACGCCAAGCACCAATACATCACGTGGTGTGAGAAGAATTTTTGATGACTTGCCTAATAAATTATCCCAGCCTAATAAATCTGGAAATGATTTGGCAGAGGCGGCTGCATTGCCGTCGCCGAATACCGTCATGGGCATGCCGCCCCAAAACATGCCAATATTCACGAAGACAAAGGAAACACCAATTGCAGAGACTAAAGCGGTAAGTTTTGGCGCATTGCGTAATGGTTTATAAGCAATTTTATCAACCGACCAATTCAAACCGGCAGTGAAAAATGGAACAAGTAAGAATAATAAGGGTAAGGCAATCCACGGTGATAATTGGTCGCCACCGCATAGTCCAACAATGGTTAACGCTAAGAAACATCCGAGCATCATTAAATCGCCATGCGCAAAATTAATTAGCTCAATAATGCCATACACCATGGTATAGCCGAGTGCAATTAAAGCGATGATCAGCCCATTCGCCAAACCTGTAATCAACAATTGAATAATTATTTCAAAAGTAGTTATTTCAGCGGTATTCATAGCGAGATTAGTGCTGACACGAAGGAGGATAATCGAGGGTCATTACTTTTTGGATCCACCACTCATGATCACTAGGGCAATAATTGCGATTACGACAATGCCACCGACAATGCCGCCAATAAGCATAAAGGACATGGGAATACCTCCTGACATTATTTCTTAGATCCACCGCTGAGTGCAAAGAAGATAATAACTAAAACTATAATAGCGGCGATTATGCCAATTAATCCAAATGACATCCCGCTAGAAATATTTTCAGCCACCTCAGCTGGAGCGGGTGGCGATTCTTTGTTTGGATTGGTAGGCGCTGGGTTTTCGACGGGCGCCCCGCTGCCGGAATCTTGGCCCAATAATTTAACAAAAGCAAAAGTACCATCGCGTACGGTGTTACCACTCATGACGGTCATGGTGGTGTCGCCATTTGCATCAAATGACCATTTACCCAAGGCACCGTCAAAATCTTTAGTATTTTTTAATGCTTCTAAAATAGCAGCGCGGTCTTTTTTGCCAGCGCGCACAATCGCATCAAATGCGACTTTAGTACTTTCATATGCATAAATGGCGTAACCTTCTGGTTCTGATTTATATAAGGTGCGATATGCCTCTACGAATGCTTTTCCTTTACCAATTTGTTTTTCTGGAGGAATGCCACCAAAGGTAATAAACACGCGATCTTGTAAGGCTTCATTACCGGAAGCAGTAATTAATGCAGAATTATAAAAAGCATCTGGACCCATTAATTTAGCAGTTAATCCACCACTGGCGATATCTTTTGCTAATTGTCCCGCACCCGTTTCAGTGGTGCCACCAAAGTAAACTAAATCAGGGCGTTGCAGCCGTAATTTATTAATTAAGGATTTATAATTTCCGGATTTGCCATCGATGCCTTCAAAGCCAACAACTTCTAATCCAATTTTTTCAGCATGAGCCTGGAACATTTTTGCAATACCTTGGCCATATAATTCACGATCATGTAACACGAAAACACGTTTTACGCCTAATTCTTTGGCCCACTTTGCACCAACTTCACCTTGAATATCATCAGCAGGTACGACGCGGAAATAACTAATTGATCCCGATGGGCGGTAAACGTCTGGCTCGTTTGCTTCACCAACATTTGGTTTAGTTAAGCCGGGCCAAGTGTTTGCTGGGGAAATCATTGCGAGTCCAGCTTGATTTAATTTCGGCATCGCAATTTTTGCGGCACCCGAATTATAAGTGCCGATATAAACCATAACGTCTTCGTTACGAATGGCTTTATCGGCATTGGCTGCTTCAACGGCCGGATCCCAGGCACCACGTTCAGGTGATGCATCATCCCAGTCTTCATAAATAATGGTGTATTCAGTCTCGCCGACGACCAACTTGTTGTCGATCTCTGCTAAGGCCATTTTGATGCCATTGACCATAGAGGTGGTTTGCGCATTCGCGCTGCCAGTGCGTGGTAAACTACTGACAATAGTGATGGTGTCGGCAGCAACCGCTGCTGACCATGCCAACACAGAAATCGCACAAGCTGCAATCCATCGCATAAGAAGATCCTCCAGGTGATGGTGGGCAGGGTAGAAACTGTGCGCAGGGGGCAAGAAGGGTTTCTGTGCTGAAGCCACAATCCGAGTAGTGGCACCGAGATAGAATTGCCGCATCAATCCTTACGCAATTGCTGAAAATAACCGATAAAAACCTGTAAATTAGCGAGAATCCCAGATAAATCACCACACACTCATTTGCTCACTTATGCGCACTTTACGGCTTTTCACTTGGCCCCGGTCGATGACCTTGCAGGCTCTGCCTTCCCTTTTACCAGACACGGGTCATGCCCGGTCATCACGGAGCATCTTATGATTCGTTTGCCACTTGTTGCCGCGCTGTGTGCGGTGTGTTTTGCGCCAATTTGCGCTGAGGAAAAACCTGAGGCAGAAAAAACACCTGCGCCTGCTGCTGAAGCAGCGCCAGATGCGTCCGCATCTGCGGCTTGGAATAATGATCAAAAGGCGAGTTATTTAATTGGTCAACAAATGGGTAAACGTCTTCAGCCATTTGCTAAAGATTTGGACACCGAAAAAATTATTCAGGCCATTCAGGATGTGTTTGCAGGAAAAGAATCAGCAGTACCTGCTTCGCAAGAACAGGCAGTAATGACTGAATTCCAACAAGGCATGCAAGCAAAAGAAGCAAAGCGCGCTGAAGCCCGTAAAGGTGAAAATGCAGCTTGGCTCGCTGAAAACGGTAAAAAAGAAGGCATTAAAACCACCGCCAGTGGTTTACAGTATCAGGTGATGAACGCTGGTGCTGGCAAACAAGCAGCGATGGGCACTACAGTGACTGTCCATTATACGGGTATGTTAATGGACGGAACGGTTTTCGATTCGTCCGTTTCACGTGGCGAGCCAGCAGACTTCCCATTAAATCCAGGTGGTTTAATTCAGGGTTGGTTGGAAGCATTGCCCATGATGAAAGAGGGCGACAAATGGAAATTATTTATTCCGTCTGATTTAGCCTATGGCGAACAAGGCAATCAGGGCATTCCACCAAATTCATTGCTGACCTTTGAAGTTGAATTAATCAAAGTCAGTGGCGGCGAAGCGCCTGCTGGCGGAATTCCGCTGAAATAATTACTTTTTTTATCCTGATTTGGTCAGGAAAGGTTACTGGAACGGGACTGAGCATTTAGCTCAGTCCCGTTTTTTATAGTTTTTATAGTTTTTATAGTGGTCCCATTTGTGGCATTTTAGGGGTAAATATGCGTTTTGTGGAACTGTCCCTTCCGCTGTATCGTCGAACAGACGCCCGACACTTGAGCAGGTGAGTCGCTAGTTTTATTGTTAGGTGTGGCTAACGCTCAGGTGTTAGCGATGCGGAGGTAGGATGCGCATCATTGCGGTGATCAATCAAAAAGGTGGTAGTGGGAAAACTACCACCGCTGTTAATTTAGCGGCGGCATTAGGTGAGCGCGGTAAGCGTATTTTAGTAATTGATCTTGATCCGCAGGCATCAACCAGCCAGTGGCTTGGTTTTCCTGAAGCAGGAAAAGGGTTATTGGATGTTTTCGGCGATCATGCTGAATTATTTGATATTATTCAAGCAACCGGTATTCTCGGAATTGATTTAGTCCCGAGCTCAACCTGGTTAAATAGTATTGAAAAAGTTTTAGCAACAGTGGCTGGATCAGAAACTATTTTACAAAGGAAGATTAAAAAACTGCCAAAGGGTCGCTGGGATTATATTATTATGGATTGCCCACCATCATTGGGATTATTGGCCGTAAATGCATTGGCGGCAGCACAAGAAATGCTTATCCCTGTAGAAGCGCATGTCATGGCCTTAGGAGGTGTTGCGCAAATTATCACAACAGCAGAAATTATTCGTGAGCGACATAATCCTGATTTGGAATTGACAGGCGTATTGGCGTGTCGTGTTAATGCACGGACCAAACACAATCAAGAAGTCATAGATGAATTAAAACGTAAATTTGGTAAATTAGTATTTAAAACGGTTATTCGTGAAAATATTAAATTAGCTGAAGCACCATCATATATGCAAGCAATCACGGTGTACGATGGTCGAAGCCATGGCGCGGAAGATTATCGGGATTTGGCAAGCGAAGTCATAAAACAAGAACGTCGGATATCATAAATTGTAGCATGGCTACATGGTGATGTTGCTTAACGACTTAGTACGAGGAAGACCCCATGGCTAAGAACAAAAAGGCTCCTTCAACCATTGGCGCGAACCCATTGGATCAACTTTTCGATACAGAGGCTGTGGGTGCCATAGTTGGGCAACGCCGTCGACCCGGAAATCGACCCGATTCGGCAGTATTGACGATCACAGTTCCAACGGACTTGGCTGATGAATTAGAGCAGATTATTGCCGTTACGCCTGGGACTGATTTGGATTCCTTAGCGACCAAGGCGCTACGACAAGTACTCAAAGGTTTGCAGAAAAAAGCGCAAAAATCGCTAATAAAGGCAACTGGTAAGGGTGGAAATGCGGGTGGAAAAGTGGTGGTTATTGTCAGCGAGTAGCGATTTGATCGACCAAGGTTTGTTGCACTTGAAATCAGTCCGATGCAGATTTTGGGAGTGACGGACTCAGCTAATAGAAATGTATGCTATCCATGTGTTGAGTTTGCCCCTACTAGTTGCTACAAAACAAGTAATAACCAGCTTAACCTCAGCAACATATGCAAACTACGTGTATAGTTAGGTAGTTAGGTGTGGTCACTTAGTTTTGGATGAAAGGGTACTCCTTTGTTAGATGCCAGCATAATTCAGCGTGCAGCGACTGGCAATCCTGATGCCATAGAATCGCTCATAACACAGGCAGGTCCAGCTGTACGCTTATTTATAGCGGCATATTATTTCAAACCCTCAGCAATTTTATTAATTGAACGCGATGCGTGGAAATTAATTATTAAACAGTTACCGCATCGTCCTCAGCAGATGCAAATAGATGTGTGGTTGGCTCGAATAGTTGCTACGCCAATTAGAAGTCATTTACAAGCCGTAGACCAACGTGCGATATCTGCGGCAGATACCTTGACGCATCAAGCAGTTCAAGAATGCCTGCAAGCATTAGACCAATTTAATGAAAATGATGTTTTAACCCTGCCGAAACGATTTTCACAATTAGCTGCACCGATTCGTAATTTAATGGAACAGCGTTATCGACAACAACGCAGTTTAGATGAGCTCGCCAAAGGTGTGCCAGGTGGTCAAGGTGCGGTGGCAGTTGCGATATTAACTGCGCGTGCTCAATGTGATTGGCGTGAATTAGCAAAACCACCAAGTGACGATGATAAGATGATGGCGTCGCTTATCGAAGAATGGCTGACAGATACAATCGATGCAGATTCTCGTGCATTATTAACTAATCATGTTGGACGAAATTTAGAACGCGCAGCGCAAGTTATGCGGCAAATGCGTGTACATGTAGCGCTGGCAACTTTTTTTAAGCCATTTACCACAGATGAAGTTAGAACCTTAGCGCGCTTGGCAACGGAAAGCGAAGGCGATAGCGTTATATTAGGTACATCAGCAAGTAGCGGAACATCGTCGCAGAGTGTCGTAAAACAGGTCCATTCTTCGGGCAGATTGGGAAATCAATCTCCACGTCAAAGTGACTCGCGACATATGGACATACAAGCTTCGCGCTCATCACCTTTGCCATGGATTATCTCTGGTATTTTAGTCCTTGGTGGTGCGGTGGGATTAATTGCTCTGTCGATGAATAATCGGCCGAAGCCAGTTGCGGATTTATCTGCGACAAACAGTGCAGATAATGCACAGCCACAGCATCAGAATCCTGTCCAAACGACGTCGACCACTCCTACACAAAATACTGGTCCCGCAGTTGCCGTGACACCACCACCGCAACCGGGTGTATCTGAAATAAAAATTATTGAGCCAACAAAACCACTGCAAGTAATGATGGTTAAACTTAATTCAAACCAGCGTTTTTATGCGCGCACCCGAATATCTTTACAGTCTATTTTATCAAATGACGACGGCGCAGAAAAAGTAGAATACCGACACGGTGATGAGGTCCTTGGGACAGCAGAAGCAAAACCATGGGATCATGATTGGGAAGCTAAAGCAGGGCAATTTTCTATCACAGCAAATGCGATTAAAGATGGAAAAGTCATCGCAACCTCAGAGCCAATAGCAATTCAGGTGCAACCAGCATTTGGTAGCGGGTCAATTACGCGTGAATGGTGGAAAAATATAAAAGGTGATTATATTGCCGATGCAGCAGTAAACAGTGACTGGCCTTTAAAGCCAGAAGGCACTGAGACGATTTCAAATTTTGAAACACGCAGAAATTGGGGCGATAATTATACCCAGCATATACGTGGCTATATTATTCCGCCATATGATGGAACGTATCGATTTTGGATTGCCGCTGATGATGAAGGAGAATTATGGTTATCGACCGACGAGTCACCATTAAATGTCAAACGCATTTGTGTCTCGCATGTAATTCCAGGTACGGGTACAGGTCATCGGCAATGGAATCGTTTCCCCGAGCAAAAATCTGCTGATATAACGCTACGGGCTGAACAGCGTTATTATATTGAAGCGCGGCATAAAGAAGGTGGTGGCGCAGATCATATATCCGTGATGTGGCAATTACCGAATGGAGAAATGCAAGGTCCCATATTGGGTGTCCATTTATCGCCATTAAATGGTGATGAACCACCCGCTGCAATTCCGGTAACGCCTCGTTCAAATACACCGCCAGATCAAACGTCTGGCCCAACAGTGGCAACGACGCCATTGGTTCCCATTAAACCGCCGGAAGAGAAATGGCATTTCGTGCAAGCAATTAATTTGGGCGGTGATGATATTAAATTAGATGAACAGTCATGGTCTGGGCAACGCAAGGCGGAGTTCGAAGGAGCAACGCCTGAAAACTCTGTACAACCTGGTCCATTTGTGGATGAATTAAACTGGATTAGTTTTACTTCATACCAAAATAGATTTGGTAAAAATTTATCGAATGAAAAGCAGCCGATAACTATAGATGGACGCCGTTATACTCGTGGTCTGGGGGTGCATGCACCAAGTGAAATTGTTTATCAATTAGAAGGAAAATATGCGGGCATTACCGGATTTGTTGGTGTTGATGATGCGGCCAAAGATAAAAATAGCTCTGTTATTTTTCAGGTTTTTGCTGATGGGAAAAAAGTATGGGATAGTGGAATTGTCAACGCTGCTGGGCCGGCGGTCAAAATGGAAGTCCCGTTGGTAGGATGTAAAGAAATGCGACTCGTGGTCGATCCGAATAGGGATAACGGTTGGGATCATGCCGATTGGGCAGATGTACGCATGGTGGTGCGTGGTGGAAATGATGGTGCTTTAGTGGTGCAAAATGGCCGCAAGACCATGAAACGTTTATCCCCAGCAGATAATACGGACAAAGATTTTCGTGCTATGCTTTCAACCGTTTTGGTGGGCAATAAAGAAGGATTATCATTTAGATGTAAATCACCAAATGGTACAGTGCGGGTTACATTGTGGATTGGAGAAAATGGGATTAATAATAGTCGCAGCAGTGATTTTATAATTGAAGGACAAACATTATCCGCAATTGGGGAAATGAAAACCAATGAATGGCAAAAAGTAGGCCCAATTACAGTTAATGTTACTGATGGTTATGTAGATATTCAGGCAACACCAATAAAAGGCACTCCCCAAGTCATGGGTGTGATGATTGAAAGACAAGAAATTATAGTCCCGCAGGCAGCCACTGGTAGTGATAACGACCCGTTATTGACTATTACAGATGCGGTTGGCTATATCCCAATATATGAAGCTGATTTAGCGAAGGCAGCGCTGGAATTTGCATACGATGTGAATAATGCAGCGCAGTTTACAGGGACTTTTAACCGCGTTGGCTATCTGTTTGAATTACAAACGCCAAATAATCCCAAACAATGGGCTTGGACTTCCATGGATGCATTTACGCCAGACATTAAATTAATTGGGATTCCAATGCAAAGTACAGGGGCGCGCTTCCAGCAAAAAGTGACTAATTTATTTATAGCAAGTAATGTATCAACAATTCCACAAGGTGCCGTAGATTTTGGAGTTATTGAATTTTGGCCCACAAGATATCAAGGAACAAATGCTGCAAATATTGAAGGCGCCACTGATGAATTCGATTTTGGGGATCAGATTACGGACAATGGGAATTATGGATCTATGCAAGTCCATAACTTGAGAGCAAAACAAACAGTCTGGGCGTTTAATAAATGGCCTGCTAAATCAAAGGCAGAAATGGGCATTGGACCATCCACTGGGCGATCAAAAGATTGGACATTTACCGATAACGGAGAAAGTTATTCATTTAAACGCTTGCGGGTGTTTGTGAAGCCAGCGCCGTAAAGTTACCGCAAAAGTGATTTATTGGGTGAGGTTCTAAGCCATCAACAGTTGTGCTTGATCGCCTAATAGTTGCATTGTTGGAGGTTTACAGGTATCATCAATTTGGTCGAGATTACATGGTGATGAAATTCTCTTAGCTCATTAGGAGAGAAAAGGTCCTTGTTTGTTTGACGCGAAATTACTTACACGTGCAGCCGCAGGAGACCCAAACGCATTCGTCGCTCTAATAAAGGAGACTGGTCCTGCCGTACGATTATTTATCGCCGCTTATTCTCACAAAGTCGCGGTGATTTCACATCTTGAGCAACAGGCATGGAGGCTACTGCGTGCTCAATTGCCAAGTCGAAATGAGTCATTGCCGATAGAAATTTGGATGGCCCAAATAATTAGCACACCGCTGCGACAAAACTTGCAAGCAATTGATCGACAGGCGATAGCTTCCGCCGATGTGTTACTGCATCAAGTTGTACAGGATTGTCTCACTGCTTTAGAAGAGCAAAAAGAAAATGGAGTTTTTAAATTACAAAAACATCTTAACGATTTGGATACCCCTAGTCGCGATTTATTAAACCTGCGCTACCGTAATCATCGGAGCTTAACGGAATTAGCTATCGGCAACACGGGAGGACAAGCAGTGGTTGCGTCTGCCTTGATGCAAGCGCGTACGCAATGTGATTGGCGCGGAATTGCGAGTGTAGCGGTAAAAGGCGAAATGATGCTACCGGCTTTAATAGAAGATTGGCTATCTGATAATATTGATCACAATTCGCGAGCCTTGCTGGCTAATAGCATGGCGAAGGATCTTAATCGCACTACACAAGTGCTGCGACAGTTGCGTGTCCATGTTGTTTTATCTGCTTTTTACACACCCTTTTCTCAAAAAGATGCAGAGAATTTAGCGCATGCGACATTAGAAAGTTTAGGACAAAGTGTGGTAATTGGTTCTACGCCGAAATCATCATCTTCTTCGCGTCTAAAAATTAAATCAGGGAAACCAAGCGGGCGTATATCTGGTCAACCAGCTCGCGGCGCGGACACGCAATCAAGAGGTGTGTCGTATTTACCGTACATCATTTCAGCGGTGTTGATTGGTGGCGGTGTGATTGCGCTAATCAGTTTGTCTTTCAATAAAAGTGCGCCTTCAATAACAAATGCTACACCACCTGCTATCAACGCAAACACAACAAATACGGTAGGAAATGCAGCTCAGTCAGAAACGCCAACGCCGAAACCCGCTTTGGAACCACCTTTATCTCCTGCGCACAATTCTTCTGTTGAAATACAAGTCAGTTTAAAACACCCATCGAATGGCAGTGTGCTTGATCCAAACCAAAAGATTACGTTAGCAGTTACTGTGTCGCATTATGAACTCATAGATCGTGTAGAGTACATGTTAGGAAAAACAATTATTGGCACAGTCAATAAAGAGCCATGGTCACTAGAATGGAATACGAATTCAGGGAATCAACAATTAGTGGCACGAGTAGTCAGTAAAAACGGCGCTATGTATACGTCAGATCCAATTGCAATTACAGTAAACGCAACAGCAAGCAAGGTAACTAAAACTGGATCTATAACGCGCGAATGGTGGAAAAATATCCCGGGGAGTAAAATAGCGGACGCCGCTAATTTACTTGATTGGCCTTTAAAACCACATGGGCAAGATGTTTTATCATCCTTCTCTACACCGCAAAGATGGGGCGATGATTACATACAGCACATTCGTGGTTATATTATCCCGCCGATGGATGGAAATTATTATTTCACCATATCATCAGATGACGAGGGACAATTATGGTTGTCTACAGATGAATCGCCATTGCAGGTAAAATTAATTGCGCCAAAAGGATCAGGAAGGGGTAGATTACAATCAGAAGGAATTTTTCTACAAGCAAATCAGCGTTATTATATTGAGGCCCGTCACAAAGAAGGTGGTGGTAATGATTTTCTAAATGTTAGCTGGAAATTGCCAAATGGCGATTTAGAAAACTCCATTTCGGGTCAATATTTAGCACCGCTGACTGGCAATGAACCTGCAGCGGCTATTCCTCGCCCTACATCGCCATAGTTTAATATAATTTCTATATTGTAGCCTTTTGGAAGCGACCATTTACCAGTGCCGGGCAATTGGCATGCGTCGACCTATTCCAAATGATTTACGTGAAACACGTAAAATGGGGGCACTTTGTCGCCGTTTAAATTCTGATACTTCAACTAGGTGAGCGATGCGTCGCACGGTCGTTTCGTCCTCACCGTCAGCTATAATGGCTTCGGGGCTGGCGAGATCTTCTAAATATCTTTTTAATATACGATCTAAAACATCATAAGGCGGTAGGCTGTCTTGGTCAGTTTGATTTTCGCGCAATTCGGCAGAAGGTACTTTATCGATACTAGCTTGGGGGATAATTATTTTGTCACGATTACGCCAACGTGCTAATTCCCACACAGTCATTTTATACACGTCACCGATTGGCGCCAGTCCACCGTTCATGTCGCCATAAATCGTGCAATAACCGACAGCAATTTCACTTTTATTCCCGGTGGTTAATGCCATCGCGCCGTGTTTATTGGCAACCG
>JAHEDF010000272.1 GCA_024641365.1 Planctomycetota bacterium
ATTTTTGATGGTCACTTGTTCATCACCATAGTGACCAGCCATTTTTTTGCCTTTCCAGACACGGCCTGGATCCATGCGGCAACCAATAGCACCAGGACCGCGATGGCCCATGGTTCCGTGGGTAGCTTTATGGCCATGGAAATTCCAGCGTTTCATAACACCGGCAAATCCGCGGCCTTTGGTTTGGCCAGTAACTGAAATTTCTTTTTGCGTGTCCAATAATGACACTTGTAAGCGCGTGCCTGGTTTCACTTCTTCAGCAGCGATGCCAGCAGGAACTGGTACTTCGCGCAAGAAATGACGCAGGGCAACGTCAGCTTTTTTAAATTCACCGGCTAAAGGCTTGGTGACTTTGCGGCGCTTACCGCCAACAGCGACTTTAACAGCGCTGTGTCCATGCTTTTCAACAGTTTTGACTTCGACGATGTCGTTAGGCAGGCATTCGACCACGGTTACTGCAATGGCTTCGTTGCCATCATAGATGCGGGTCATACCGACTTTAGTGCCGTAGAGCGCAACGGTCATGGCTTACCTCACCGTTTGCTTAATGGTGATATCAACGCCGGTTGGGACGTCGACTTTAGAGAACACATCATTGGTTTTCGCGGTTGGCTCGAGAATTTCGATAACACGAGCGTGTGTCCGCTGTTCAAATTGTTCGCGTGATTTTTTGTCGACGTGCGGTGAACGTTGAACCGTATAACGCTCAATTTGCGTCGGGATGGGGATTGGACCGGCAACTTTTGCGCCAGTACGTTTTGCCGTTTCAGCAATATCTTGGGCAGCCTTATCGAGGATACGATGATCGTACGCCTCGAGGCGTATTTTAATTTTTTCTTTCACAATGTACTCCCACTTCGATCTCAATCGAAGCCAGCACGCGGTGCTGTTGCGAGCCCTGGAACTTGGAAAAATGCTTTTTTCTTCGTAAAAGAGCACGCAAATTAGCGACACTCATAAACGAGGAAAACTAAGCGTTTTCCGTGCAAATTGACGGGGCTTGTCGTCGATTTGCAGCCCCCAGAGGTCCAGACTGACAATCAGCCCGTACGTGGGTGGGGAGGCGCAAGATATGATGAACTTTATTTTCGCAAGGGCTAGTTTCTGCTGGGGCGCTGCCCCAGACCCCGCGACCCTTTGTCGTGAGCTTTTTTTCTACGCTTCGCTAGGAAAAAATAAGCGGATGGCCTGCAGCCATTGTATCCGCTTACCGTCACTCGGCGGGCGGATTTTTGCTTTGGGGCGCTGCCCCAGAGCCCGCGACCCTTTGTCGCGCCTTTTTTCTTCGCCTGGGGGCTACGAAAAATCATCGGCGGTCGCTTTGCTCCCATTTTACCCCGATGAGCGGCGCTCGGCGGACGGATCCTAGGCGCTGCCCCAGAGCCCGCGACCCTTTGTCGCGTCTTTTTTCTTCGCCTGGGGGCTACGAAAAATCATCGGCGGTCGCTTTGCTCCCATTTTACCCCGATGAGCGGCGCTCGGCGGACGGATCCTATATGCGTAAATGTAATATATATAACCGGTTACACTAATTAACACTTACTTATGCGGAGCACGAAACACGAGCCAATAGGCGAGCGGGCGCCGAACAGCGGTGGGCGAATACAATCGGCGCAGCCGATCCGCCCATTTTTTGTAAGCGAAGCGCAACAAAAAAAGCTGCGACAAAGGCCGTGGGGTTTGGGGCAACGCCCCAACACTAACCAGCCTTCCAGACTCCCTGCTCTAATAAGGCAACAGTTGCTGCTCCGGCCCAATCTTTGTTCGCTGCTGGATTCGCAGGGCTCGGATGGGGGATTGTTGCGACCTTACATTTGTGCTGGTCCGCTATGCGTTCGCAGGCTTCGGCGGCAAAGCGGCCTACACCGACCAGCCACTTTGGCTGCAAAATTGACACGACCTGGTTTAAGTGGTGATCGCATGCGACGCGGATCTCTTCCTGTAAGGCTTTAGAAAAGTGGTCCGGCGTGTAATTTTTTCCGCTGGCTTCCATAAATGCTAAGGGACACCAGTTTTCTACGAAATGATCCTTAAAAAACCGTGCCGGCGTGCCAAAACGTTGGGCGAATAATCCCCACAAGCGACGTCCACTCACTTCGCTACGCGTGCATGCGAGACCAGTTATTGGACGCTTCGGATGTTCTTTTTCAGGCTTTCGAATGGGCGCATCTAAGCCCATCCAATCACGTACGGCTGCAATTTCTCCGAAAGGCACGCCCGTTTGCGACATGCCAAACGGCCCGGGATTCATGCCTAAGAATAAAACTTTTTTCTTACCGCTTCCAAAGCGCGTTAAATAAGCGTGATGCATGTCCCAGGCATAGCTGAGCGGATCATAGGTATGCGTAACCGGAGCCGGTATGCGCAAATGACGCAATTTTTCTGATAACGCGCGAGCAGCGGCGGATAATGTCTTGGTTGGCACGGCCTTACGCTCCGTTTTAGGTGTCCGTCGGTCAATAATAAACCAATCCCATGTCCTCGCGGCTGCAAATAGCACCACCAGAATGCTTGATTGTCAGGTTGCCAGATCTCACGACAAATGATTGATAGCGATGAGCGACTCTGCACCACAAGATCTTTGGGCCCGGGCACTGGTTGAACAAAATCAACGGTGGCTGACCGCCTATTTTTTAGCTGCAACAGGTGATCGCAATATCGCTGACGATTTAACACAGGAAGTTTTTCAACAGGCATTAACTAGTCAGCAAAATTACGATCCCAATAAACCATTTGGTGCGTGGTTGCGTGGCATTGCGCGCCATATGTTGTTTCGCCATTATCGCACATCAAAGCGACAATTATTACCACTTGGCGATAAATTAATTGAGCATCTCGACGCGGTCGCCACAGAAACGGAACACCGACAAATTGATCCCGATTGGCAACCAAATAGATTATCTGCTCTGCGTGCGTGCATGGATGAACTCACCGAACGCGTACGCGCCATGTTGACACTCAAATATCAAGAAGAATTAGCCTCAAAAGATATCGCCGATCGTTTTCGTATGAAAACGAACGCTGTCGACATGGCCATGAGTCGCGCACGTCGCGTCTTAGAAGAATGTGTCAGTAAAAAATTGGGCCAACAAGAAAATGAGACGGGCATTTTATGAGCGACCGTCTGATTGATCGTTGGGTGAGCGGAACAGCGAGCGCTGAAGATCGCGCTGAATTAATCGAATTAATTGAAGCAGATCCGACGCTGGTAAAAAAAATATTTCTTGCCGCTGAACACGACGGACTTTTACGCGACTATTTTGGCGTCATGCCAAAAATTACTTTGGAGCCACCACAAACTGTTCGGCCAAATACTCGTACGTATGCACGACAACGTGCTCGCCTACGTTTATCACGCTGGTTACCACTTGGCGTAAGTGCAGCTGCAGTGCTCTTTTTTGCTATTTTAATTATTAATGTAATGGGATCTAAACCCAATCCGCACAGCGACAATACTCCATCTGTTGTCACTCCTGAACAAAAAACGACACCAACAGATAAGCCCACTGACTTTGTAATTGCACCACCTGCCAAAAACCCTGCTTTTCCCAAACCCGCATATAGTAAAGACATTCCTTTACCACCGCTGAAACCACAAAATGACAACGTGCAAAATAGCCAGATTTCCAACAACATGCCTGTCACAAATACAACTGAAAAGCCTACACTCAAACCAGAACCGCAGATTGCCCAGGTAATCAAGCCACAACCTGTTAGTGGCTACATCCGATTAGATGGTGAATTAAAAAATAATGATAACGCATTAATTATGCGCTATGCACTGCACATCCCGGCAACCTTACCAGCCACAAAACAACTTGGTTTAGTCTTGGCCTTCCATGGCGCAGGCGGTAATGAAAAACGCACCGGCGACCCTATACTGGCAGCGTTGCAACAACACGATAACAACCCGAATATGGTAGTGGCAGCATTAAAATCGGCGGGAGAAAATTGGACTGCTGATGATGAAAATAATATAATTTCTTTTATTAATTGGGCTTTAGAAACCTACCCCATTGACCGACGGCGCATTGTCATACAGGGCACTTCAAATGGCGGTTGGTTAGTTAATTATTTTGGTTCGCGTCATCCAGAATTAATTGCCGGTGTTGTCGCTGTGTGCGGTGGCAATGGTTTTCAAATGCCAACAAAAAAACCACTCAATGCGGCAGAAACGGGTTTTGAATACTATATAGCACATGGCACGGCGGATGTAGATGTCGAAGTAAAACATGCACGCGGCGTCGCCGAATCATTGCGTCAAAATGGGTATCGTTATGTCTATCGAGAATATCCTGGTGTTGGTCATAACGTTTATGCGGATAAATATACCCGTAATGATTTTGCTGCGTGGTTGAGTCGTCTGCGACATAAAACTATGCCGTTATCTGACGACGATACGAAAGCCTTAGCCGCTTATAAAAAAACAGATCAGGCAGAAGCGTTGCTGTTAACAAAAGCAGGAGGCGAGACGCTCATTCGCATTGGTGGATTACCCGTGGAAAAAATTCTCGCTCGCGCCATCCGCTCAAAAAATCCAGCCGTCCGCGCGCGTGCAATACATCTTTTTGCACAAACGAGCTGTATGCCAGGTGCCAGCACATTAATTGCAAGTGGATTAGATGATAAAGATGCGGCAGTTCGGATTGCAGCAATTAATACCTTGAGCCGCATTGGTGATTGGAATGATCAAGATGCCTTAATTGCCTTGTGTCGATTTGCTGGTGATCGCAAATCAGAATTAAGTGAACGCGTCATGACGGTGACGGCTTTAACAGAAAGCATTGCACTGCGTTGTTCGCCAACGGTTAGCAATCAACTTATTTATGAATTATTAGTTCATCTATTAGACGATGACGAAGAGACCTTGCGCACGTTAGCGTTTTCTACGCTCAAAAAATTACAGAACGATCATTTTGGCTATGACGCCCAATTACCAGCAAAAGAACGGCGCGAACCGGTCATTGCTTGGCGGCGGTGGTATATTGAGCTTTTTAATCCAACTCCTGCAAAACCCTAATACTTCCATCATTTTTCGCGTAATTAATACGAATTGCGATTTGCGTTTTAGACACGTTGTGTTTTAGCGAAATCCACTGCTTGCGCTTGGCAAATTCACGACTGTTATTGGAGTATGTCCAGCGCACAGCCATCAGCGACGTATACGACTGCAAAAAATTATGCGCAGACAACCACTAAAATTGCACTCGCTGCGCTGACGCCAACAACGGCTACCACTTTATATCATACTTTATCTGAACAGTTAGAAACATTGTGTCAGAACAGTCCGGATCATGGTCACCATGCATGTACCAGCGGGTGCGGGTGGTGCTGTCACCAACCTGTGTACATAACCCGCATCGAAGCTATTGCGTTGGTAAATTATTTACGTCAACACTGGCCAGCTCAGTGGTTAAACCAATTGCCAACCTTACTTCAGCAACGTTTACAAAAACGACAGGCATTAGGAAATAATATGGCTGTCATTAAATATGGTTTGGCCTGTGCATTTTTATCAGAGGACAACAATTGTACCGTTCATGAAGCACGACCGCTTGCTTGTCGCGGCCATCTGTCATCGTCCGCTAAAGCGTGTGAAGATTTTTTTGTCGACCTCACCAATGCCCCACCTCCTATTGATTCGGTTGCTCACGATGCCGCAAAAGGAATGCTGCATGGCGTGCGTGCCGCTATGGACCTGCAACCATTAGAAGAATTGAACGCTGCTGTTCTGGCACTAATTGCCCCGACTTGATATATTTATCAACTCGGCGAGACGGAATCTACGGTTGCTAAGAGCCCATCC
>JAHEDF010000273.1 GCA_024641365.1 Planctomycetota bacterium
GCGTTAGCGGCTCATATTGATGATAAAAGTTTTCGTCAATTAATGGATGCAAATAGGTGGTGGTTTACCTTAGCGCAGTGTGCTGATGGTAGTTTTTATTATCAGCCGAACCGCGATAATGCGGGCTATGGTGGTGATTCGCGGATGTTAGCCAGTTCGGTGACGGCATTTATTTTTACCATGGATAAAAAGAATTTAGTGGTGACGGGTCGTGTTGATAAGGCAACAAAAGCAAAATAATGACTCACAACTAACGTGATACATAAGCGTATTCGCAAGCGCTCAGGTATATTTTTGTGATTTGACTTTAAATAGACGGCAAATATTTCTCACCGTCGCATTTGTGTGCTAGAAACCAGGATTGACTAAAAACTTTCGCTGCATTTCGACTTTTTTTAACTTTTCGAAATAGTCATTCGATTTTTCGGGCAGTCCCAAATCTTTATAAATTGCCCCAAGGACGTAGAGCAGTTTGACGTAGTTGGGATCGAGCTCGTCTTCTCCGAGAAAAGCGAGAACCGCTGCAATCGCTTGGTCGCTTTTGCCCATGCGGTGCAAAATGGTGGCTTTTCCATACATGGCGGTCGGATGTTTAGGCTCTAAGACTAAGGCGGCTTCAAATGCGGCTAAGGCTTCCTCTTCACGTTTGAGTGCGATCAAACTGTTTCCCAAGTGGGTGTGCGCAAAATAATTGTCAGGCATTAGATTGATTGAGCGCTTATAGGCGGCAATGGCCTCGCTGTGTTGGTCTTTTGCTGCTAATGCATTTCCCTTTTCAAAATCCTCGACGGCTTCAGGAATCCATTTGTTAGTTTGTTTCCAGCGCATTTCGGCAACACCCATGCGTGCTTCGATATGCGTACTGTTGTAGCCAAGACATTTTTCATAGCACTGCTGCGCTTCGGTATATTTGCCCGCTTTGGAATAAATATTCCCCATATTATAATAAGCAGAAGCTGAGTACCCGGCCCAATAACCATTGTCCAATTCGATAGCGCGTCTATAATCTTGAATAGCGTCGTCCTGGCGATTTAATTTGCGCAGCGCAATACCTCTATTGATCAGGATTGATGGGTTGTCCGGTTCAAGTTTTACGGCCATTTCCATGCAGACGTAAGCGTCGTCGTATTTCTCCGCTTTGTAATAATGCATCCCGAGGTGAAGACCAACTAATTGCGCCGTAAAATTACGCATGCTGCATTTTTTATTTCCAGGACCTGTGGTGAAAAAATCACCAGGGTGATAAAGGATATCGGGCACCACCTGACCATTGCTGGTTGTTTCAATATTGAGGTAGGTCTCTGGATTAATGCAATGACGAATAAAAACATGATTCGGAATAAACACCGGCCACAGATCGTAGCCATTGCGTTGTGCAATAGCAAAATAAAGCGTGCTTAGACTCATGCATGTCCCATAACCAGTATCGCACAATTGTGACAACCACCGATATTCACTAATCCACCCAGGTACCAACGCCTGCACCCGCGGTGGCACAAACGCCAACTGATGCCTGTTATAAATAACCGTCCGCAATGCATCAGGAATATTATCAACAGCACCCCCATGCAAAGCATGCGTCGACGCAACCTCCGCCGCCATTGCATCAACCTTTGCCACCATTTCGGGAATATTTAATTTCGGATCAATAGCCCGACTGAGCGTCAAACTAATCAGCGCTGCATCGCATTCTTTTCCGGATGCTTCTGATTGCGTCAGCAAAGCCTCTACTTCTTGTAGGGCTTTGGTTACCGCTGGTGACACGTCTGCGGCGAGAGCACGCTCTTCCATCGAAACAAACAACAGCACCAGTACCACAAGCGCACGTGATCTGTAAACGAGCCGGATCATATGTTACCGTAATAATGTGTCAGAAATAATTACTACTATGGTTTCGGTTGTTCCCTCGGTGCTGAGTGACGTTCTGTCATACAAGTGAGGATTTTACCAGGATACGGTGATTTAAGCTGTGTCCGTTTTATGTCTGTCCCGTATATGTGACAGTATGTTTATTCACCAACCAAGGAGCAGTTATTGACGACTAATAATGTGGATTAGAATCTCTTTATTCTAAGAACATTGAAAAACTTTAATGGACATTTTCCACAAAAGTAATTCGATGACATAAACTCAAAAAAATATACATCACGAGGTAACCATGAACGTCTGTGATAGAGCGAGATTTAGTAAATATTGTTTCGTAAGAATATTCAGCATTGTCATTATTGGATTAGCATGGACATCATTAATGGCTGGCGAGGATCGCTTTGCCTGGGCTGCTGCGGATTTACAGACGGAGAGTGACGGCTTGGTTGTTGCTGTAGATGCTTCAGAGCTGGCAAAGGACGGTTTATTGTATAGCCGGGTTTCGTTGCCGTTATCTGCAGGGAAAGGGTGGGTATATCCGAAATGGGTACCTGGGACACATGCGCCAGGTGGGGTTGTTGAAAATTTTGGTGGTATTCGCATTTTCGATTTAGAAGGAAATAGCATTCCCTGGGAACGAGACTCTTTTGATCCATGGCGTATTATTCCAGCGACATCAGCACAAACTAAACGTGCACACCTGGCACTTACCTACATCGCAAATTGCCAAAACGAAAATTCACAAGGTGTTGATATTTTTGCGGGCGACAATCATGCAATTGTAAATTGGAATTGTGCGTTGTTTTATCCTGAAGGAGCCGACGTCAGTAAATTATCATGTCGTGTCGTTGTGCGTCTGCCTACTGGTTGGCAGGCTGCTTGCGCACTGCCGATGATAAGTCAGCAAGACTCCATAATTCGTTATGCGCCCATGTCTTTAGTTGAAGTTTTAGACCGCCCGTTAATAACGGGCTCTTCGTATGAGCGTCACGTATTACGGCCTGCAAATCAGGGGCCCGAAGTGCTGTTGCATGTAGTATCGCAACATCCAGAGGAAAAATTAACTGATAAAAAATATTTATCTGAACTGAGTCGATTGCCAGGTGAAGCAGATAAGCTATTTGGCGGTTCATGGTTTAGCCGCTATGACATGTTGCTCGTCATGGGAGATGAGAGTATAGGTTTAGAGCACTCGACATCATCGCTCAATGGTGCCTCGTTAAAAGAGTTGATGACGGACGGTTCATGGGCGCGTAATCTCTTGCCGCATGAATTTGTTCATTCATGGATTGGCAAACATCGTCGTCCTGCGGCTATGTTAACCGCTGATTTTCAACAAACACCGCGGTTTGAGGAATTGTGGATTTACGAAGGATTAACTGAATTAATTGGACGCGTGCTAGGAGTTCGTTCCGGTTTTCTAACAGAACAAGGATTTCGTGAAGAATTAGCAAAAGACATTAAAATGAGCCTTGATACGGCTGGTCGACACTGGCGTAGTTTACGAGATACGTGTCGCTGTGGCTGGCAATTACGTGGCCATATTCATCACCATCATTTATTGCGACGGTCACAAGATTATTATACAGAGGGGGCTATCTTTTGGTTAGTTATTCACCGTAAATTGTTAGAAGCCAGCCAGGGCAAACATGGAATTGATGATGTGTGTCGTATATTCTTTGGTCCATCAAGTGGACATCGCCAAGGTTTTACTGAAAAAGAACTGATTAAAACGCTCACAGAATTGGGTGAGTATGATTATCCGGTCTTAATTAAAAAATGGGTAGACGAGACCGGTGACTTGGATGTGGGTACTTTACTTGATGGATCAGGTTGGCGTTATAAACTTGTTCCGGTGCGGACAAATGATGAAGCAGCATTGACTCGCGTACCTTCATATGAAGCAGAAGAATTAATGGGATTTAATTTAAACAAAGGGTGGATTAAAAAAGTCGATCCCAAAGGAGTTGCCGCAAAAGCAGGTCTTAAATCAGGTGATTATATTTATTCAGCCAATAAACGTGAATTAGAGAAAGATAAGCATGCATTACAAAAGGCGGTAGCTGAATCAATTCCTCCGTCAGTAGTTGAGCTTTATATCTTTCGTGATGAGGAATGGTCGACGGTACGAGTGACATTACGGCAAACGCTTATGATAGCTGACTTGGTTCGTGAACCCAAAGAAGTTGATATTTTTGCGCCCTTATTGGCACCGCGCGTTAAAAATGAAATACCCGCAACGCCGTCGCCTGTCCCATTACCCGCTACTCCATAAAGAATATCAGTTTTTTCCGCCTATAAATTGGCCTTAGGTGTTGACCGTAATATTACCTGGAACACTCGAGTCTCACGACTACAGCAATGCTATCTGTTAGTTGGTTTAATGAAGGATGATGGTAATGTGCTCATTAACCAATCGTCCTCCTTCTCGCTAACCAGCAGGAGATGTTATGCGCTTACAGGTGTTGATCGTGCTCTGTTTGTCGTGCGTCCTCAGTGCTGAAGATGTTCCGCATGAAGCGTACATAAACATTTATCAATCAGTGCTCAATGAAGCTGGGGAGCCGCACGGCGAGCCGGTCATAATATTTAGTGGGCACTTGGGCGATAAGCTCACTTATTGGAAGAAGAAAGGTGAGCCGCTGAAATATGCGCTTACGGGTAGTGCTCCCGATATTAAATTACGCATTCTACGGCTCAGTAACATGATTGTTGAGGATGCCTATAAACCAGCCGGTAAATATTACAGCATTAGCTTTGGTTTCAGCAATGAATCGGGATCAATAAGTGGTGGATTTTATTACGGAGCCGATGCAGCGCTACCAGTGCAGATAACCGACATTATGACAGCAATTAAAACCATAGCTGGAGATGTACCATGATGCGTATTTTCGTACTGCTGGTATTATTTTTCGTGATCACTCCGGCTGCAGAGGGTACTGTACGTGAAGCGCACATTGCCATTGATCAACCGGTCTACGATGAGGAGGGCAATCACGTTGGATGGGGAGCAAAATTTTCGGCCCATATTTCCACAGGAACTGTACAATATTGGAAAAGCGAACAGGGAACTATAAATTACACATTTCCTGATGAAAAATTAACGGTGATCAAGCAGGATATTGCCAAATTGGCCAAAGAAATTATTCACAATGAAAATAAAGACGTTGGCCGTGTTTACAGAATACAATTCACTTTTAACAATGGTGCTGGCCAATTGTCTGGTCTCTATTTTTATAATGATGTCAATGCAATTCCTAAAAACGTCGCGGATATTATTGATGCGATCAAGGTATTGACTGGAAACGGGTGAGGAGCTTAGGGTGAATTAATTCAAGAATTAAAGCGGAGAGACCAGATACACGATTGCAGCGACATTAAATTTTGCTAATGAGGTATAATGATGTTACGTCAACAATTTGCTATATTATTTATGTCAGTGGTTGTTGGCGGGTGGGCTCATGGACAGGAAGCGCCTAAGAAACTGCCGACGATGCCAAAGGTGGATAAAGTGGTGGCGTTTAATACCGAGCAGGCGGATAAAATTTGTGCGGTCTTGCAGGTGTTGCCGCCGGATCATCCGATTAATACGGTGATAGAAAATTGGCCGGTGCATCCAAATTCGACAGCAATGGTGGCGTCCGTGGGGGCCGATAAGCCGCTGCGTTATAATACTGACATGGCATTTGTTTTGGTGCCGCCGCATCAGCCGAAGGTACCGGTAAAAGTGGTAGATTATCCAGATGAATCGGATGCGGGCCCATTTCCCGTGCCCGACGATGTGCCGATAGAGGGGTGGCCATTATACTTTCAGCGCAATGGGCAGAAAAATGGCAAGCAGATGACGTTAGCCGAAGTGCAGCAGCGTCCGCCCAAATACGACGGCGACCGCCACGCCATAATTGTTGATCCCACCAACCG
>JAHEDF010000274.1:0-2517 GCA_024641365.1 Planctomycetota bacterium
CTTGCTATCCCATGATCTAATGTCGCATCGCTTTGATCTCCGCAGAGTACTAAGGCGTCTAGCGCAACCCAACGTACGAGCCGTTCTGATGAACGTGCGAATTCTTGTAATATTTTTCTGGCTTGCGGTTCATCAATGGAGGCTAAAGAAGAAAAATAACGCTTTTTATCTTCAATTGAAGCTTCCTTTATTTTTTCACTTAGTTGAGAAAAATCTTCTTTTGAGGTTGGTGTTTCTATGTTATTTTGACTATTTCCCTCTTTAAATATTTCATATTCATTTTTCGCAAAACGACTAAAAGCAGAAGGCCATGCTTTTTTTGCTGTCACGTGCAAAAGAATCATGGCCTGATGAGCGACTTCTTTCTCTTTGTCGTCGATACGTTCCATAGCCACAGCGACACCAAACATGCCACCACGATCATTAATTCTTTGTAAAGTTCGAAATGCAAATATGGCAATAGCTGGATCGCTATCTTGCGCGCGCTGTACGAGGAATTCATTTGCATCATAGGCCATGCGAGGAACACGCGCACAGAATTCCATAAAATCAATTCGTTGTTCAGGTGACATTTGATTATACATTTTATTAATTTCTACATTACGTTCTTTGCTTTCTAATTGTTCCATACGCACCAATACGCTCTGCAATTCTTTTGTCTGCATTTTGGTAACTTTCGCGAAAGTGAAAATACCTGAATTATTGGAAATATTTGCTTTGGCGAGCACCTCTTGAGCAGCGGAACGAACAGATGAATCAGGATCATTGAGTAACCGATTAGCAACCGGAATTAATCGAGGATCGTTTCCTTCTTCAAGAAGTCGTAATGCATGTTGTTTCGTTTGTGGGTGAGGTAATGAACACGCTCTAAATGCATGATCGCACAAAGATGGCAATTTTAAGTGCTCCAATACATAAAGCGCTTGATCTGCAATCACGCCTTCTGGATCATCTACTAATTTTTCTATAATTGGAATTGCTTGTGCATTTGGCCTATAAGTAAAGACACGCAATATTCTCTCTCGCACTCTATAACTTTTGTCACTTAAGGCTGCTAAGCTAAAGTCTACATAACGCTGCCCTTGCGTGCTTTGATAAAATGAAGTCCAAGCCCCAACAATTTTATCACATACAGTAAAACGTACTAAATCATCTGGGTCTTGTGCTAAAGCGTGTAGTTTATCATGAAGCCACGCCGATTCATCACTCAACTTATCTCGCTCTGCTTTTAATAAATTCTTTATTACAACAATGACTAATGCTGAACGCACCTGCGCAGACTGATCTTGGCTAATCTGGTTAATAATCACTTTGTCTACAGATGGCATGTACATGAGTGCATTAACCGCAGAGACACGCCTCGCATCTTTATCACTATTGAATAATATTAAAGCCAATGCTGCGTGCGCTGGAGTAGTCCCATGTTGCGAAATTACTTTCTCAATAATAGCGATTGCTAAATTATTGCGTTCTTCGTCACCGGTAATCAATTCTTTGATAATTGGGGTAAGCAATTCGGGTGAACGTTTACTTAAGTCAAGTATCGCTGCTCTTCGAAGTCCCTCAATTGATTCATTAAGTGCTTCTACTGACACTGTAATTTCCTGTAGCGATAATAAATTACTTACAGCTGACACTTCTAATGTTGTCCAATTGTTATATTGATGCATTCTATTGATTGCCTTTTTAGCGACCAATACATCTTTTACATAAAACAATTCATTTAAAGCTGCTGCTCGTTCATTAGCTCTTTGGCTGTCTAAATGTGCAAGTAACTTATCTGCGTCACTGGCAAACAATGGTACTGCTATAAATATTAAAATGAGACTTCGGAAAATAAAACCCAATCCACATTTCATGCTTTATCCCCCCTACGACGATTCAGAATTTCATACCCCATCCAAATCGATAGTATTACTGCGGCAATAGAACCAATAATTATTAAAATGAACGTTAAAAAACTCATTCCCTTTTTAGCGGATGGAACCGCTTCTTCCGACACGTTAGCAATTTGGCTTTCATGTTCATTGACCGTGTTTGTTTGAGGTTGTTGGGAGGACACCAGTGTGTCTTCCGATGACACATTGACCTTCTGTTCATTGGCATTTTGGGGAGTTATTTCATTTTGCGCATTATTTATGGGATATTCGTAAGTTACTTTTGGCGCTTCCAAAGTTATTTGCTGTTTCTCGTCAGTTGAGGTAACCCACCAAGCACCAGCCCATGGAACAAACAAATATTTATTTTTAGCGTCATTGTAATAACAATAATCATAATCTTGTATCCCCTTACCCACTGTTCGAATTTCTTTATCACCAGCTTTATAACTCCATATGTCACCTTTGTAACTTGATAAAATCATTACATTATCCACCGGGTCAAAATTAAATGTATTATAATTCATTTTATAATCTACATCTGTAAATTCAGGTGACTCATCTACCGCTATCCAATTAGGATCTTGGAACTTATAACGCATAAATTTAAATTTATTTTCTTTGTTTATTCTCGCGGTGG
>JAHEDF010000274.1:2527-5778 GCA_024641365.1 Planctomycetota bacterium
GGTGGCACAGAAAATCAGCGCCGGCTGCCCATCTTCAAATTTCCCTAAGGCAAATTGGCCTCCTGTGAACCAGCCCGCCGAATGAGTAATTGGTGTCGGAATACTATTCCACGAATTCCCATCTTTGCTTATGGACGTGTACAAATGCTGTGGTCCATCGCTATAGTAAACTACCATCCATTGTCCAAGTGAAGTCCATTCTATATTAGTTGCCAATGCTAATTCTCTTGAATTAGTACGTCGACCGACGCCAACAGTGGAAACCTTTTGTGGCCGCGACCACATTTTTAAATCCGTCGTTTTTGATGATGAAAATTCTCTGTCTCGCACAAAGGTAATTGTTAATTCTCCGGAAGGTGATTGAGCAACCCCCACTAATTCTTCAACCGAAGTCGCGGTTTTAACCACATTACCTTCCATCCGTTTCCAAGTAGATCCTTCTTTATGGACAGCAATGCAAATGTCGCCATTTTCAAGCCAAAACATCATTTCACCAAATTTTTTACTCTGAGTAAATTTAATATTTTTTGATAATGAGCCACTATGTAGATTATTTGAAACTGTGATACCAAGAACGTCTGCTGTTACTGGAGATTCAACCGCCAATTGCAACGGAGACCATCCCGCAATAGCGCCATCTGGTTCTGCTGCATGCTGTAATGTCCATTCAATTCGCGTTTCTCCCTTTTCTGGAATGTTGACTGAGGCTTCACTTCTAAAGCGAAGGTAATTTTTAAATATATAATTTGGTCCAGATCTGTTTTTAACTACAAACGAATCCGCATTAATCATATGACGCCCAGGAGTAATATCTCGTATAAGACATGGGGTCACGCCCCGTTCTACATTATCAATTTTTATTAACACACCTGCAGGCTGAGTCGTTATCCATAACATTCCTGGATGCTCTGGTCGTAATTTAGCTGATAGTTGCAGCTCAGCTGGTAAGGTTCGCGTTTGACCGGCCCTACTGTCCATGATAACTCCGCCCGTCGCATAAAATCCAGATGCCCATTTCGCAGGAATTTCCACCGTTTTATCCTCACCCTGCGATGAGCCAATAAATGGTTTCCCATAGGTTTCTAAACTTTGAATATCTTTTATATGCAATGCGTATCTAATTGATTCTTTTTTAAATCCTGGTTTTGGAACAATGTGAGTAGTCAGTGATTCAATTACCATTCCAGGCGGCGGCGAGATAGCTCCGCCTGTAGACCCGAATTGGATGGTGACAGGCTGACCATCTATTAGTCGAGTTACGGGCCAATCTTCTGGCCACCCACCCGCTGCAGACAACAAACCTAAACGAAGCATTTCTTCATTCTCTGTGCTAGCGTAATAATTATTTGATCGCCGTTGTGAAATTGCTTGTATACGTCGCCGATAAGCATCAACCACTTGAACATTAGCATTATTATTTTTTGACGGTTTTCCTTGTTCTATATTTGCTTTATTATTAATTCCCGCTACTTTATTGAGAGGAATAGCTTCAATTCGAAGATTTGACAAACGTTGCATAGCAACTTCTGCAATCTTCATACCTTTTTCTATATTCTTTTTTTCTAATAGATTTGACGGCGCCATAAAAAATGGATAATTTTTAATTATTTGTTGATAAAGCTGATATGCTTGTTGTGGGTTTCTCTCTTCTTCAGCAAGCGCTAAGCGAAAAAGTGCAACTGCCATTCCAGGATGGTCTGGGTCGACCAAGATAGCTTGTTCCCAGGCCGCCAATGCTGCTCCCCTACGACCAAGTTCTGAAAAACTTGTTCCTAAGGCCAGCCACGCCTCACCATTATTGGGGGCGAGTTTGCACGTACGTAAAAAATCTGCTATCGCCGTCGCATGGTCACCACGAGCAGCAGCCGTGCGCCCTCTCTGAAAAGTAACTAAAGCAGCAATTGGTAAATCAATATCATTAGTGTTTTGTGAAAAAATTGCCATACTTTTTGTTGATAAAGCCGCCATGGCACCGTTAGCTATTTTTCTCGCCAACGCAGACAACTGTAAAACAGTGCCACTTATTTTCTGAGCCCAAAGCTGATTACCATTCGATGACAATACGACTTCAACGGTCAGGCTCCCATCTTCTGATGATTGAAAACTGCCACCAAGAGCGCGCATCGCGACATTACCCTGCGCAGGAGATCCATTCCCGGTTAATTTCGCTTCGTTTTCAAGTGAAGCGATACTAGTGCGATCTAAAACCGTGAGATTATTTTCTGGGTTACTGGCAGCAGATGATAAAGACGTGGTCACTAGATCAGCAAGTGCGCTCGAAATCCAATCTTGATCTAATAATGGATGTCGATTTTGAAATTCAGTTACCACAATCGTCATAGGAGGATTTGGTTGAATAGTCGTGTTTTCGACAGCTTCTAAAAAGCTAAAAAATGTACTTAAAAATAATAACAAACAAAAATGTGTCCGTTTCATGGATTCTCCCGGACAAGTGTCTGCAGTTCCGAAATAAGTTCATTATCGGACACCAAACTATCAAAATCAGTCCCTATTGCGTTTATTTCCTCTCGTGCTGCAGCAACTCGATTAGTTAACATAAGGTGGACTGCTGTTTGAATACGTGATAAATTTGTTGGAATTAAATCTCCTGGGGATTTTCCTGATGGGAAAGCAACATCCACTTGTATTTTGATATTATGCAATTCCGCGCTGGTCATACGCTTTTTTAATTCAAACAAAACTATTCCATGGTCACGTTCACCAAGTTTGCCTCCTTCACTTAACAGACCTCCTAAAGTCTTACTATCTGATGCTAAAGACCCAAAACTGGATCGCCCAATTATAGTATTAAACATTTGCGTTCCGGATGCCATCCATGGCACGTCTTTTTTTGCGTAAATCGGCGTTGCCTCTTCCGCTACCCATGCAGTGGTTATGCGTCGTAAAAAATTGCTAGATATTTCTCTTTCATCGCTTCCCAGTGCCCGCGCTCTAATGATGACTCCGCCAGGTGGCAAAGAATTATAATCAACTTGTAGCAATAAATTATGCGATCTTCCTTCTTCTAATTGCATGACTAAACGTTGTTTGATCGCAATTTCACCTCTGTAAATACGCAGTGGCGGTTGACAAGTGCTCGGCAAAGTTTGTTTCCTGGACAATGCTTCACGAATATTTGCCACCAAATACCGATCTGGACGTACAGTGAGTTCCATTGCACGTTTAGCCGCCGTATCACAAATATTTGTAAATTGGAAACCAGTATGGCCGACAATTTCTGGCTCTGTTGC
>JAHEDF010000275.1 GCA_024641365.1 Planctomycetota bacterium
AATAAACAGCATCATGGTTTACATATTGAGGATGGCGTGGTGCGGTTATTACCACCTGTAACACCCATTCAGCATTATCAGCGCGGACCGCGTGTTGGTGTGGCTTATGCGGGACCGATTTGGGCGCAAAAACCATGGCGTTTTTGGGAAGCCGGTTTTCCGGTGGCGACAAATCGTCTGGTAAAGACGAGCAAAGTCCCCCGTCGCTAAATTCAGAATTCTCCGTTTCCTCCGTTCCTCCGTGTAAAAATAAATAGCTCAACGCCGTTGGCATTGGCTTCCTGGTTGCGCTCAGCACATCATAGACGCACCGTAGCACTTCCCCTCGTCCTCTTTTTCATAAAATGAACTATGGCAAAAATACTCGTTACCGGCGGTGCCGGCTATATCGGTTCTCACACCTGTATCGCTTTACTGGAAGCGGGCCACGAGGTGGTGGTAGTTGATAATTTAATTAACGCCAACGTTGAATCACTTCGCCGAAGTGAACGCGTTACGGCAAAGAAAGTTATTTTTGAACAAATTGATTTATTAAATCGCGCTGGGTTAGCGGAGGTGTTTGCGACGCATCCACCTGATGCCGTTATTCATTTTGCGGCCTTAAAAGCTGTCGGTGAATCGGTCGAGCAACCACTGCGTTATTATCATAATAATATTACCGGAATAATTCATTTATTAGAATGTATGCGTGTGGCTAATTGTAAGCGATTAGTTTTTTCTAGTTCTGCTACCGTTTATGGTGAACCGGAACGTATTCCCTTAACCGAAGATTGTCGATTACAGGCCACCAACCCGTACGGTCAAACCAAATTAATATCAGAGAATATATGTCGCGACATGGCAGTCGCTGATTCCGAATGGAAAATTGCTTTATTGCGCTATTTTAATCCAGTTGGCGCACATGACAGTGGTTTGTTAGGTGAAGATCCAGGTGGCATTCCCAATAATTTAATGCCGTATATTTTACAAGTCGCCAGCGGGCGACGACCATTATTAACCGTGCACGGTAATGATTGGCCAACTAAAGATGGTACCGGTGTGCGTGATTACATTCATGTCACTGATTTAGCAGAGGGACATCTTGCGGCTTTAGATAAGATTGAATCCCTTCAAGGTGCCGAAGCAATTAATTTAGGAACAGGCACCGGCTATTCAGTGTTAGAAATGATTGCTGCCGTTGAACAAGTGAGTGGTAAAAAAATTGCGCATACCTTTGGTCCTCGTCGACCAGGTGACATTGCCACGTGCTATGCAGATCCATCATATGCTGAAAAATTATTGGGTTGGAAAGCAACCCGTGATCTTACCACCATGTGCGTTGACGGGTGGCGCTGGCAACAACAAAATCCCAACGGTTACGGACCGCGTTGATGAAATTTTATTAACCGCAGTCTCTTAAGGGGCACTTAGGACCCAGAGGCAATGCTATTCGGCTAAGAAATACATAAAAACTAATTTTTTATCAGTTTTAAGTAACAGCTCCGATCGCATGCTGCGCTAAATACGATGATTTCTAGGAAGGCATTCAACACAGAGAACACGGAGCACACAGAGGTGTTAGTAAATATACATAAACATGCACAGCGTAATAAATAACAGTTATTTTAGGTAGTTATTTCTCAAATCGTCGTAATGAGATGGCTATGAAACACTATGCTGGTCCAAATTAATTATGCTCATTTTATGTCTCTGTGCTCTCCGTGTTCTCTGTGTTGAATGCTTTAAAACCCTACATTCATCAAGGAAAACCGTGTTTCTTAGCCGAATAGCATTGCCTATGCGGTCTCTACGGTTAATTCTTAGAACCATTACGTTCACATCTTACGTTTAGAAGTGACCTGAATAGATCAAACGCTGTGAACCCAAGCGGTGTTCTGGAGTTGCGCTACGCCTAACAGTCTAACAGTGGCGCGTTCCACTCATGGCCAAGCCCTTGCATCCACTGATTCGTTGCTTTGCGTTATATCGTTCGCACCTGCGATTGTTCATAATTACCACGGTCGTGGCGGTCATTGTTAATGTAAGCATGCCATTTACCCAATATATTATTGGCTTGGCGATACATGAATTGGAACAAGGGAAAGCCGTTGTTCGCTTAGCAGATGGTACGCTTGATTTATCACGGGCGTGGATGTGGGCGGGTATATTAATAGGATTTGCCCTCACGCGTGGATTTGTGCAATATATTGGTTCGATATTAAGTATGATATTAGGCATGCGTTTATTACATTATGTGCGTGGCCTATTATTATACCAAGTGCAATATTTAGATCAGGCTTATCATTTAGCACATGGCACTGGCGAAATAGTCACGCGTACCACGCGTGATAGCGATAAAGTGCGTGATGCGATCGTTGGCGGATGGCGAACCTTATTAGAAACGTCATTAGTTATTATCGGCTGTCTTGGTATGTTAACCTATTATCATCCTTACTTAGCATTAGTGCCATTAATTTTAGTTATGATTGGCGTGTGGTGGTTTGTCGCACAGGCACGACATTTAGTGACACTCGATCGTGCAGCTGGCGGAGCCTATGATGTTGTTACCCAAGAATTAGCTGAAGGTGTTGGTGGCGTTCGTGTCATTAAATCATTCGCGCTCGAAGACGTGCGCAGTGTTGGCTTCGCACGCACGGTCATGGCCTATACACAGCATGCGAAACGCGCATTAAATTACGCAGCGTGGCGTTTGCCGTTACCACAAATTTTAGTCGGTATGGGTCACGTGTGGATATTGTGGTATGGCGCGTCGTTAGTGGCTCAGAACGAAATTAATTTAGGTGAGTTAGTTGCGTCATTAATGGTTATCACCGCGATTATTTTTCGAGTTGAAAACGTAGGTCGTACGATGCAAACATTTGCTGAAGCTGGCGCGTCCGCTGAACGCATTATGGAAATAATTGATGCGCAACCGGCCATTACGTCAGGTACAAAAACGTTACCGGATGGTGAATTAGGTGTGCGCCTGCAACACATTGATGTGCAGAGTCCGACTGGCGCTACGGTATTAAAAAATTTATCACTGACGATTGCGCCTGGTTCTGTTGTCGCATTAGTAGGTCCAACCGGATGTGGAAAAAGTACCTTTGCTAGTTTATTATCACGTTTAATTGACCCACATAAAGGTGACGTTTCCTTTGGTAGCGACACGTGTGGTTGGTACGATGCGCGTGATCTGCAACTCGCGAATTTACGGCAACGTGTGCAAGTTGTCTATCAAGATAGTTTCTTATTTAGCGATACCGTTCGCGCCAATCTTTTATTAGGTCGCTCTGATGCGACCGACAAGGATATTGAGGCAGCGCTGAGTGCGGCACGAGCTCATGATATTATCGCACAATTACCCACAGGTTTAGAAACAGTAATCGGGGAACGAGGCACCACGTTATCTGGTGGTCAACGCCAACGGCTGTGTCTGGCTCGTGCATTAATTGCAAAACCAGCCATATTATGCCTTGATGATTCGACGAGTGCCCTCGATGCAGTGACTGAACGACATATTTTGGATTATTTACGCCATCATCATGGTGGTACCACTGTCATTGTTATAGCCAGTAAATTGTCGACCATTCTTTTAGCTGACCATGTGGTTATGCTGGACGATGGTCATATTCAGATTAAAGGAAAACACAGCGAACTAATTGAACAATCAGCGGCTTATCGTGAATTATTAGGTTTATCACGATGAGGAGCACGACCTACAATGTGTCTATAAGCAAGCGAGACACACATGAGTGATCTCGATCTTGAAGAATCCTTTGCACGCGCGCGTCTCGACCGCACGACCTTTCATCGCATTGTTGGTTTATTACGTCCTGTGGCAGGAAAGTTGTTATGGGTATTAATTGTCGAAATTATTTTAGTCGCGTCAATTTTTGCGCGACCATGGCATATCCGTATGGTTATCGATCATGGTATTATCGCCAAAGAATCTGGGTGGGTCATCGACACGGCGCTCATAGCATTAATGGCATTAGGACTTGGTTTTACTTGGATATTACGATTTGGTTTGGCAGGCGTTACGCGTTGGCTCACTGGGACAATTGCTATTCGTATTTTAGCAGACCTACGCGTACGTTTATTTTCCCATGTCCAATTATTATCAGCAAGTTATTTTGATAAAACACGTGTTGGTCGCATTGTTGCTCGAGTTGACCGTGATGTTGATTCGCTTGAACCGCTAGTCGTGCATGGCGCGCCGGAACTATTATCAACCATTATGCGCTGCGTCGGAGCGGGTGCCTTATTATGGTGGATGAGTCCAACATTATTTGTGTGGTTGTGCGGAATTGTACCAACGTTGTTAGTAGCCATGTGGGCTTTTAAACGCTTTGGTACACGATTATGGGCAGTCGTCGCAGAGGCGCGTAGTCGCGTTACCGCACATTTAGTAGAAACCATTGCCGGTGTGCGGATAATTCAACAAACAACGCAAGAACAACACAACTTTCAGCGTTATGATAATTTATTAACGGCGTTAGATACCAGTGTAATTCGTGGTGCTTATGGGTGGGCGTGGTTTCAACCTTTTGCGGGAATATTATTTACTGCCGGTATTGCTATTTTAATTCTGGTAGGAGGTGTCGGACTAGAAAGCGGAGAGTTAACCTTAGGTCAAATGGCTCAAGCAGTATTTTATATTTTTGTATTTCTGGGGCCGTTACAAGAATTAGGAGAATTATTCGAACGCTTTGCAACTGGCACCGCATCCGCGCAACGCATATTTTTATTATTAGACACCAAGCCTGAAATTAATGACCTTGAGCAAACAACCGCTCTGACCAGCGTGCAGGGTGGGGTGACTTTTGACCATGTAACTTTTGGTTATGATCCCAATCGTCCAGTAATTCATGACTTGTCCCTGCATATAAAGCCAGGTGAGACGATTGCTATTGTGGGACCAACCGGCCATGGAAAAAGCACGTTAGTCCAATTATTGGCACGCTTTTACGATATTCAGCAGGGAACCATTTGCTTAGATTCCTATAATATTAAACACGTTGAACAAAAAGCATTACGTCGTCACATAGCAGTGGTGCTACAAGATAATATTCTCTTTAGCGGTACCATTCTCGATAATTTACGATTAGCAAAACCAGCAGCCACGGATGATGAATTAATAGCTGCAGCCCGCACATTAGGTGCGGATGCCATATTAGAACGGCTACCGAAAAAATGGCATACATCGGTGGGACCATTAGGGGCACATTTATCACATGGCCAACGACAATTGGTTTGTTTGGTTCGTGCGTTTGTAGCGAACCCAAAAATATTGGTATTGGATGAAGCCACCTCAGCTGTGGATTTGCACACCGAAAGCCGCATTCAACTTGCGCTTAAACATTTGTCGCATGATCGTACCGCGATTATTATTGCTCACCGTTTAAGTACCATTCGTGATGCGGATCGCATAATTGTTATCGAAGATGGTCGCATAAAAGAATCCGGAGCCCACGATAATTTAATGGCTAAAAAAGGCGCCTACGCAAAATTATATGCGGCTTATGAACGCGGTGAGAATCTGTAATTACTGTAAATCTTTTAATGCGGCAATAACCGCAGCAACATCTGGTAATTCATTTGCTGGGCGATCTGTGAGCGTTGGGAAAATGCGCAAATTGTCATTGGGTAAAATATGAATGACCGACTCATCAATAACACCATGCTCGTTATAGACTTGTGTTATATCTAAGCCCAAATGGTGTGCCATGAATGGATACATGGCTGCTCGTTTGCTTGGGCCGTAGTCGTGTCCTTCGTGAGCG
>JAHEDF010000276.1 GCA_024641365.1 Planctomycetota bacterium
TTAGCGTAATGCCGCCGGATGCCTCTAAAGATACAGGTCGCTTACCAACTTCGCGGTCACGAATTGCAACGGCATCTTTTAGTAAACTGGGTGGCATATTATCCAACAAAACAATATCGGCTCCAGCTTTTATCACCGGCACTAAATCATCTAAGCGCTCAATTTCTACTTCGATGATAATTTTATCGCCAAGTTCAGCGCGGGTTCGCCGAACCGCTTCTGCTGGTCCGCTGCCTAACGGACCGGCGGGCATTAATGCTATATGATTGTCTTTAATTAATACTTGGTCAAATAAACCGATGCGATGATTTTGTGCCCCGCCACTCATTACCGCATGTTTTTCAAGCAAGCGCATGCCAGGTGTTGTTTTTCGCGTATCAAATATTTTTGCTGAGGTGCCAGCAACCGCCTCGACATATTTTCGTGCCATGGTGGCGGTTCCGGATAAGCGCTGGCAGAGATTTAATGCCGTGCGTTCACCAATTAACATGGTGGTAGCGTTGCCATGACAGCGCAGCACCACATCACCTGGTGTGACCGCTGTGCCATCGTCCGCACACCACTCGACGGTGACGCCACATCCGGCGAGATCACGAGAAATAGCCGAGAAAACCAATTGAAATAATGGCAAGCCACAAACGACACCGTGGGCTTTGGCGGTGACCACGCCACTGAGTAAAGCTTGTGGCGGCACTAAAGCATTACAGGTAATATCGCCAGCGACGCGTAAATCCTCACGCAGTGCGAGGGCAATCAATTCACTTGCATCGGTAGTTGAGTAGGGGGAAGTCATAACGGTAATTTAATGTGTGGTTCTTATTGGTTATAGTTTATATTTGTATGGTGTCACTGTCATTGGTGTCACTTATAAGCCCTAGAATACTCCCCAATATTATCCAACCTAGCCAACCAATGACCATTAAAATTAGAGGTCCATAATTGGTTAAATGTGGCCCGACGGCGCTAGCCCACCAACCGAATACATAGCATATTAACCAAATGGGAAATGCTCCGGCAAGATAAAGAAACATGCTGCGTAACATGCCAATTGCATATGTTGCAATTAGCCAGCCCAACAATCCACCCATGCAAAAAAACAATATATAAGCAAGCCACGACATATTGCCGCCATATGCCATCATGCGTGCAGATACGGGTAATATGATAGCGCTCGCGAGCGCCATTTTAATTACAAAAAAATTTCTTTTCTTTTGCCATAAAGCAGTTCGCTCTGCAATGTCATGTAAGCGATTATTATTTTTTTCTAGAGCATCTGCTAAACTTGGTTTTTTATAGGGCATCATCCCGAACGCCCTCCATAAAGAGCTGCCACCACTTGTTCGATGGTTGGCTCTTCAATGCGCACATCAGCAACGGGAAGATGTGCAAAGCACTGTTGGAGTAATTGTGCGCTATCAACGCCAGCTTCTATTTCAGCAACGATTTCAACACTATTATTCTGTGTCCAGGTGACCTGTTCAGTGGGTAAATTGGTAAGCGATGTTAACTCGACCGCTTCACGTAAGGTTAATTCCAAGCGTTTACGAGCGCCATAACGATGCTTCAGCGCTTCTAAATTACCATCATGCATAATGCGTCCATGGTCTATGACCACAACGCGATGGCTGAGCGCTTCTATATCCTGCATGTCATGGGTGGTCAGCAAAATAGTGGTACCATTTTCACGATTAAGATCGCGTAAAAAATCACGCAGCCTTGCTTTCGTTACCACATCAACGCCCACCGTTGGTTCATCTAAAAATAAGACCGGAGGATTATGCAATAAACTGGCAGCCAAATCTGCTTTCATACGCTGGCCAAGCGATAATTTACGCACTGGTGTTCGTAAAAATTCCCCCAGTTCCAATACGTCATCAAATCTCTTGAGGCGTGCATCAAAATCGCTCTTATTCACATCATAGAGATGCCGTAATAATTCAAAGCTTTCACCAACGGCTAAATCCCACCACAGTTGACTACGCTGACCAAATACAGCGCCAACCGTGCGCACATATTTGGTCCGGTCTTTGTGTGGATCAAATCCATTAACGCGCACCGTGCCATGTGAGGGCGTCAAAATTCCAGTTAACATTTTAATGGTGGTACTTTTACCGGCACCATTAGGCCCGATATACCCAATGACATCACCACGTTTAATTTCCAAATTAATATTATCGACAGCCACCACGTCACGATAACGGCGCGACACAATATCAGTAATACTACCAATAAATCCTGGGCGACGATCAAAGGTGCGAAATGTTTTTCCTAAATTTGTTGCAACAATCGCAACATCATCTGAGGGCGTGACGAGTGGTGTAGTCGCTAAGTCGTTTGCAGTTGTAGAAGGGGCAGGTTGCACGCGCGCTATGGTGTCGATTGTGCTCAGAACGCAAAGGCTGGTGCTAATTTTGCTCATCAAGTTGTTAAGCGGGGATGTTACGGTTTCTTTCTTACTTTTCTGGTGGCTTTTGTACCTGATGTATGCACAGCGGGTATAGTTATAAGCGTTCTACACACGCATAAGTTTGCTCACGTTGTAATCTTAAATTCCACATCTGATTTGTAAGTTGTTTGCAGTGTGTGGTCACTGGCCAGATCGACACTGGACACTGTTCAACTTTTCGATGCGCTGCTTGTGACGGCCCACCCAACAGGCTATACTGTAATGAAGGTTTAGCAGATGTCTCAACCCCTGCTCGCTCTTGATCATGATTGGCACCGCCAGCGCGCGCAATTACGCACTGGACGCTTACGTCCGCCACCACTTGTCGCATCGGGTGTGGACGTCGCTGTCGGAAATGACGGACGCACAGTAACATTAGGTGGGCTTGCAGTTATATTCGGTGTATTTCCAGCAAGCCTAGAAGAGTTTGTCGATTTAGCACGCTCACGTTTACATTTAGGGACCGGGCAAGCGCGAGAATTAGATGCCGTATTAAATACGCGCATTATGGCCATGTGGGCATGGTTGCCGACTTTAAAACGCGATTGTTATTTAGAACTTGATCGCGCCACCGGATCGGAACATGTGTGGTTAATGGGGCCTGGCGCAGAAGACAGCGAAGAAATTGATTTAGAAGCAGTGAATGATTATTTAGATGAAGCATTTTTAGATGCGCTGGTATTAAATGGTCCAGGACATTGGGGCGGAGAGAGTGGATTAGCACGGTTAATTGAACGTTTTGGCCATCAACCGCTTTTAGTTGCTGCGCAAGTGTCTGATTTATTAGATCATCATCCCGGCGATCCAGAAAAAGCATTAGAATTATTAAGAGCGCGCTGGCCATCATTAGCAAAAGGTGAAGAATCTGCGTGGGTTCCACTAGCAGAAAGCGAACATCCATGGGTCGCGGTGCAGTTAGGTCGTTTAGCATTGCGTTTGGGACATGTACGCGCAGCGCGCTTATTATTAAGTCAAGGCGGTCAAACTGATGTGGCTCCTGTTGCACATTTTGATTTAGGACAGGCATGTGAGGTACTTGGCGATCTCAGTACTGCTGAATCAGCATTTGCTCGTTATGCTTCGGCACGGGCAACCGATCCTGATGCTTGGCGTCGCTTATTGTTATGCCGTATTCGCTTGGGTCATTTCACCATCGCTGAAGAAACATTAAAACGTTATTACAGTGTTGGTGGCAAAGATCGTGATGTCATCGAACGCTTCATGGCCATTTTAATCCGCTCAAATTTACGGGGTCTGGAACGCGCTAATTTAGTTGGTTGGTTATGTGCGCGATTAGCGGAATCGATACCGCGACGTTTATCGATTGAGCAAGTCATTGAAGCTGCAATCGAACGGCGTCCAGAAGCGCATACAGCGGTAGAAACCATGCATTTGGCAGCGCTTATTGATCAATTACGCATTGAATTACGCGAACGACTTCCCAAAAGCATAACAGGCATGCAAGTTGATGATGTCGTGCGTGTGGTTGCCTTGACATTGCCGTTAATTGCCAGCGCGACGATTTCTCCAGTTGCGCATGAAAATAATCCACATGAAGCAGCTATGCAGCATGTTGGTGAAGCAGCAGTCTTATGGGCAAAGCTGCATTTAGGTGATGATTTAGGATTGGGCTCGCTTGGCGATACACAATCCGTCCAAGAATTGGCGCGCTTTGCTGTTAGTGCACGTCACGATCGCGAGTGAACTTTTTAGTAACTCAAACGTTTGCATGTTTCTCTTTTGCGCACCGCGCTTCTTTAAGCGCATCAGGCGCCTCGCGTTTGCTCGTAGAGTCAGCATGGAACCGTCTCGTCAGAAAAAATCATCGAGCGTCAAAGAACGTTTTTTTTTAATAGCAATCATCATCTATATCGTGATCGCGCTCTTAGTTATAGCGACCTGGTCAGGATGGATTCATATGCATTCACATGGATAAGAGTCCGGAAGTCTCGTGTAGTCAAAAATATTGTATAAAATAATGAGTAATTACGATTACAGAAAATGTCGTCTCTCTTTGATTCGGTAAAAAGATAATGGTACAAGATAATTTAAAAAAATAACAGACTTCCGGACTTCCGGACTTCCGGACTTCCGGACCCAAGAGAGCGGTAGCATTACCAATTTAGGTTACTAAAATAGGGTTATGACGCACATCCCCGCGTTGTTAGATTTATTGGAAGATCCGGATCCAACGGTTCAGGAAACGTTATTAAATCGCTTAAGTGGCGATGCCGATTTATTAAATTTAACGTGGAAAGAAGCGATAGGACGTGGTCGATTCCCAACGGCCTTAACTGAATTAGTCCTACGTTCTGATGCAGAAGCTTTAGTCGACGCTTTTGCCGAGGCCGATCATTTAGAAGCGGGTGTGTGGTTATTACCGCGCATTGATTTACCGCGCCACGATTATCGCACACCTGGCATGCAGGCGTTGGATCATTTAGCAGAACGTGCGAATGGCGCAGCCGATGCGTGGGGAGTAGCACGCTTTTTATGTGATGATTGTGGTTTTAGCGGTGTGACCAATGAATATGATCATCCACACAATAGTTTATTACCGATGGTGTTGGATCGTCGTGTCGGTTTACCAATTTCACTGACAGCCATGTGGGTATTAATTTGTCGTCGTTTAGAACTGGAGTGCGATCCTATTGCGCTTCCTGGACATGTGGTTGGTCGTTGGCGTGGCGGCTATATTGATTTATTTGATCACGGTCGTCGTCTTGAACGTGAAGAATTGGATCATCGCGTACAAGCGGTTGGTGAAGTGAGTGCGGCTCCGTATTTAGCGCCTGCAAGTGATCGTGCTTTGTTGCGACGCATGGCTCGTAATTTGGTGCATGCGTATGTTAAGCAGGACGACAAACTACGCGCGACTATCGCCCACGGCCTCGCCACTGCTTGAAAAAACCGACATCGCACCCCAACTGCGGCGTTGCCTCATCCTTACTTGGTTTTACCAAGCTTCGTCTTGTTACGCAGGAATGAGACCTTTGGTCTCATTGCCTTCGGCGACCTGCTTCACCCTTGCATTTGGGGCACGCTGTCGGTTTTTTTTAAAGATTTTTTAAAACGAATCATTCAAGAAACGGATATCGCACCCCAACTGCGGCGTTGCCTCCTTCTCATACCAATTCCGGCTCACTATATCCTAAATAATAAGACACTTACATGGAGGACCGGAGAAACGGAGAAATGCCAAGGTGGAAATCCTGTGGTTATTGAAAAAAGCACAGCTTTCCTCTTCGGTTCTCTGGTTCTCCATGTTAATCTGTTGCCATTACGGATGATTTGAG
>JAHEDF010000009.1 GCA_024641365.1 Planctomycetota bacterium
CCTCAAATCATCCGTAATGGCAACAGATTAACCTGGAGAACCAGAGAACCGAAGAGGAAAGCTGTGCTTTTTTCAATAACCACAAGATTTCCACCTTAGTATTTCTCCGTTTCTCCGGTCCTCCATGTAAGTGTCTTATTATTTAGGATCTATTGAGCCGGAATTGGTATAACAACGCAATGTCATAATTTAATTGTTACAATAAAAGAAAGACCGCGAGAGCATAAGCTCTCGCGGTCTTCACTTACTTATCGTAAAACGATGAGTGTCGCTTATTTAGCGGCAATTGCCTTAGCCGTGTCCGTCCATTTTACGCCCGTATTTTTCCACGTGCCATCTTTGGCAGATGCCAACACAGCATCGCACACTTTGTCCGTTTCTAAAGCATCACGGAACGTTGGGTGGCAAGGCGTTTTATTACCCAAGCTAGTCAAGAAATCAGCAACTTGGTGAATAAAGGTATGCTCATAACCAATTTGTAAGCCAGGTACCCACCAATTTTTCATGTATGGCTGATCACCATCGGTAATATGAATTGAACGCCAGCCGCGGACATTCGACTCATCTTTGTAATCAAAGAATTCTAAGCGATGAAGATCGTGGAGGTCCCAACGTAATGAGCCATTTTCACCATTAATTTCTAAGGTGAATAATGCTTTATGGCCACGTGCATAACGCGTTGATTCAAATGTGCAGAGTGAGCCATTATCAAATTTACCCATGAAAATACAGGCGTCATCAATATCGACTTTTTCCTTTTTACCTGTTTCTTGATGTTGACGTTCTTTAATAAACGTTTCGGTCATGGCGCTGACTTTATTAATACCACCATTCAACCACATCGCGGTGTCTATACAGTGTGACAATAAGTCACCGGTTACACCGGAACCAGAGGTCTTGGAATCTAAACGCCATAATGCAGCGCCGCCTTGTGGCAGATCGGCATTAATGGTCCAGTCTTGCAAGAAATTAGAACGGTAATGAAAAATACGGCCTAATTTACCGGAATCGATAATTTGCTTCGCCATGGTGACGGCAGGAACGCGACGGTAGTTATACCAAACGGTGTTAGCGACACCGGCTTTTTCCACGGCTTCAACCATCGGCAATGCTTCTTCAACAGAACGTGCTAATGGTTTTTCACAGAGCACCATTTTACCAGCTTTTGCCGCAGCGATAGCAATTTCTGCGTGCGAATTATTTGGCGTACAAATATCAATCGCATCAATATCTTTTCGCTCAATTAATTTACGCCAATCAGTTTCGACTGATTGCCAGCCCCAATTGTCAGCAAATGCTTTGGTTTTTTCCGGATCGCGCGCACATAATGCTTTCATGACCGGGCGATAGGGTAAATCAAAAAAGTTACTGACTGATGCATACGCATTTGAGTGCGTGCGGCCCATGAAGCCGGTGCCGACGAGGCCGATGTTTAAATCTTTTTTCATTGATTATGTCCGTGAGGATTAAGGGTGAAGAGAAAAGGTTTGCGCAGAATATAAATAACAGAAACGGCACAAGACAGAGATAAATTGTCTCTCTCAGGTGCCGTTATGTGATGTTTTGTTAAGCCTTAGCAGATTGTTCTGCTTGGCTCCATCCATGCGCATCGCGCACTTTAACCATGGCTTCTAAAATATCATTCCAGGTTTGTTGTTTTAACATTACTTCATTGGGGAACATACAGCCGTCCCAGCACAGATGTTTGACCGCTTTCGTGACTGCACCTTTTTCATCACGTAACCAGAAACCGGCTGCGTAAGGAATATCCAATTTACCATTCGGATCTTTGGCTAAGCAGTGACGTCCGGTTTTGTCATGTGAACCAGAACCAAATACGGTACCGTCATTTTGTGCAACGTGGAAATCAACCAGCCATGGTCGTAATGCATTGGTTAATTTTTTATAGGCTGCATCAAAGACCGATTTATCTTTCCAGTCATAATTAGCTGGCAGCAAGGCATCTTCCGGTGCGTTGTAACCCATTAAGAATAATAACGTGTGCGCCATGTCAGCTTGAATACCAACGGTGCCTGGTTTGTTTACTTTTTCGAGTAGCTCGACCATTTTTTTCCAGCTGTGCATACCGCCCCAGCAAATTTCACCTTCAGCTGCTAAACGTTCGCCATGAGCTTCTGCGATAGTAGCTGCTTCACGAAACGTATCAGCGATTTTAGCGGTGTTACCAGCTGGATCTTTATTCCAATCACCTACGCCGCCTGCTGAGTCGATACGAATAACATTGTCGCTGCGAATACCTAATTTTTTCAAAATATCGGCAATGCGGCAGGCTTTTTTCACTTGGCCAACAAAGTTTTTACGTTCTTCATCGCTGCCAAATGCCGAACCACCACCAGTTGGTGGCCACACTGGAGCTACCAAGGAACCGATGGTTAATTTCTTCGCGGCAACTTTATCAGCGAGTTCCTTCAAGGTATCTTCACTGGCATCAATGCTTAAATGCGGATCGAATAAAAAGATATCAATACCATCAAACTTTTGGCCATCCACTTCAGCAGCGGCGGTCATTTCTAACATTTTATCAAATTCAATTGGCGGTTCTGAATCGGGACCTTTGCCAACCATACCGGGCCAGGTGGCATTATGCAGTTTCGGATAATTATTTGGATGGTCGCTCATTATTCGTCCTTGTGAGGAGTTAGTGGTTTAAGAAAAATCCCGCTATTAAGCGGCGTTAAAGATAGCTGGTCCTGCAGCAGCAAAACCTGAAAGTTGTTCTCGACCTGTAGCCTGGTCGGTAATGATGGCATCAATGTCACCTAAACTAGCAAATACAACCGCGGATCGTGAACCGAACTTGGTATGGTCAGCCAAAAGATAGGTACGGTCTGCTCGCGAGATGAGACATTTCTTAACCGCTGCTAAATTATCAGTGGTTTCGCTCAGCCCGCGTTCGATATCAACGCCTTTACATGATAAAAATAATTTATGAATATTAAATTGTTGTACTGACGATTCCATTAATGGCCCAGAGAACGACATGGATGTCGCATCTAAATACCCACCTAAACAGACCACGCGAATATGGCTTTTCTCTGATAATGCCACAACCACAGGCACAGACGGCGTAATGACCGTCAACGGAATATTGGGTAAGGTGCAGGCTAAACAGTAGCCGGACGAGCTGCCATCAATCGCAATCACGTCGCCTTCAACAATATGCGACAACGCATTTGAGGCGATGGCACGTTTTTCGAGGAGCTGAGCCGTAGACCGCACCGCAAATGGCAACTCGCGGCGGCTGCCATTATCCAATTGCAAAGCACCGCCATGCGTGCGGGTTAATTTGCCGTCATGCCCAAGGCGCTCCAAATCACGGCGAACAGTTTCTTCCGTTACCTGCAATTCGAGGGCAAGCGCGGCAACCCGTACGCTGCCGTCTCGTTCTAAACGTTGTAAGATATGCGAATGGCGTTCTTGAGCGAACATAAATGCGAGCGAACTAAGGGGTCAAAGGTGTTATCGGACTGTAGTAAACAGAATCTGTGTTTGTCTGTATTTATGTTTGAGTATGTTGTACTTGTGAGGACTATCCACCGTTGTTATGAGTTAGGTGTCACCGCGATGTGACACAACTTGACAGTGACACGAAGCCTTCCATTCGACCTTAAAACCAACGCAAACCATTATATGACAAAGGACTGCGTATGATCTCCCCGAACACTCCACCCCGTGATGTCCGCCAGCTCAAAACGCTTTCAGGCACAGACGTCAAAGCTGCCATTGAAGCGGCACTCAAAGCAAATGAAGGCTTACTGCGTTTAGCGCCATGTTGGGTTCCACGCTCATTTCTGCAGCCAGGCCAACGCCTCAAACTGGACCCGAAAGATCTCTACGCTTTTGGCCTCGATCGTGGCGGCATCGATGAACGCTGGTTTGGCTCCACCACTGAAGCAGCCAACGACAACCGCACCGAAGACGAAGGCCTCAGTTACGTCGTACACGAAGGCGCACGCTTCACCTTGCGTGAAGCCATTGCCGCAGTTGGTGCCAACATCATTGGCGACCGCCTCTTCAAAGCCTACGGCAAGTGGCCAGTCTACTCGAAATTCTTTGATAATATGGGACCAATCCCCCACCACATGCACCACGATTTTCCGTTAGCGGAAAAAGTTGGCCAACAAGGAAAACCCGAAGCCTATTATTTCCCACCGCAGCATAATAATGTGGAAAATAATTTCGCGTATACGTTCTTCGGATTAAATCCAGGCACCACAAAAGAAGATGTTAAACAATGTCTGCGCGATTGGAATAAAGGCGATAATGGCTTACTGGATTTATCCGCTGCCTATCGTTTACGTCCTGGTTCCGGCTGGTTAGTTGGCCCAGGTATTTTACATGCGCCCGGTTCATTATGCACCTACGAACCACAATGGGGTTCCGACGTTTTTGGTATGTATCAAAACTTAGTTGAAGGCCGCGCTGTACCGTGGGATTTATTAGTCAAGGACGTTCCTGCAGATAAAAAGCAAGACGTTGATTATATCGTTGATCAGCTCGACTGGGAATCAAACGTTGATCCACACTTTAAAGAAAATCACTATTTATTTCCCATTCCATGTGGCGACACCGCTGCTCAAGGCTTCGTCGACCGCTGGATTGTTTACGGTAAAGTAAATGGCAAACAATATTTCACCGCCAAGGAATTAACCGTCGATCCAGGCACAACTTGCACCATCACCGACAAAGGCGCATCAAGTGCGATCGTAGTACAGGGTGAAGGCTACATGAATAAAATGCGTGTCAGTAGTCCAAAAATGATTGGTTTCCATGAACTCACCGAAGACGAAGTCTTCATCACTGAGGCCGCTGCAACCAAAGGTGTTACCTTTAAGAACACCTCCACCACGGAACCATTGGTATTGTTGCGTTACTTTGGTCCAGATACAAATCCTGATGCGCCAAACGTTGGCGATTACCGTAAAAATTAATATTTAGCGAATCAGTACCCACGCAGTCATCCATGGCTGCGTGGGTATTTTTTCACCTAATTATGTCATGTTTGTCCTAGCAGGCTGCCGAAAAAGTAGCCTGCGGGGGTTTAAGGGGGCCGTCTGGCCCTCTTCGGTTAAGAGTCCGCTTTAATAAATTGCGGGAAAATCGCGACTGCACGTCGCCCCGTAATTTATTAAAACCGAGCAGGTTGGTGATTTTCAACAACCTGCTAGCGCTGTGCGTTTGAGCTAGAAATTTATCATCAAACGTCGCTTGTGTATTATCGTATCTCTTGCAGCTTTTCACACTCACTTTGCCAGAAATCACCTCGCCTCTGCACACTCACACATGTTAGGAAACTATATGTCCCTGTCCTTTATTCGTTACGCTATGATTTTATCAGTAAGCACCTTTTGTGCTGCTCATATTAACGCCGCGGATCCCATCAAATTATTTGACGGCACCTCATTAACAGGTTGGGAAGGCGCGGATGGCCTGTGGAGCGTCGAAGACGGTGCGATCACTGGCGAGACAAAAGCTGATGCACCCCTGAAAGCGAATTCATTTTTGATTTGGCGTGGCGGCACCGTCACCGATTTCACAATTGAATTTGACTACGCTATTCACAGCGACTGGGCTAATTCGGGGCTGCAATATCGTTCCGCCGATAAGGGAAACTTTGTCGTTGCTGGTTACCAAGCCGATATTGAATCTGGCACGAAATACAGCGGTATTAATTACGGCGAAAAAACTAACCGCGGAATCTTGGCTGCTCGCGGACAACGGGCGTGGTTAAGCGATGGAAAAGAAAAAAAGAAAGAAGAAAAATTTGCTGATGGCGCTGCGTTACAAGCCAATGTCAAAGGCAAAGGTGAATGGAATCACTACAAAATTACCGCCAAGGGACGCACCATGACGCATGAAATTAATGGCGTCTTAATGTCTGAAACAATTGACGAATCAGAAAAAGACTTCGTAGCAACTGGTATCATCGCTTTCCAATTACATGTTGGAAAACCGATGAAAATCCAATTTAAAAATATTATCTTAACGCCAACCGAATAACGCCGCTTTTTCACGCCAGCATGCTATCATGCTGGCGTTTTTTTATTTTCTTTGACTAGGTATGCAAAATGATGATGCGCACGCTAATAACCACCTCCCTCGCCTTACTCGCTTTTTCCGGCGCTTTCTCTCAAGCCAATGCGGAAGAAAAACCGCATTGGATATGGAGCTCAAAAAATGCCAAAGATGGTGAAAAGGTTTATTTTCGCAAAACTATAAAAATAGATGGAAAAGTTTCTAATGCAAAATTGGTTGTCACCGCTGACAATGAAGTAACGGCCTTTCTTAATGGCAAACGAGTTGGTCAGTCTTCCGATTGGAAAGATCCATCTTATACGGATGTCACCAAAGAATTAGTCCAAGGTGACAATATTTTATCCATAGCTGCCACAAATGCTGACGGCCAAGCGGCAATGGTTGCTAAATTAACTTACAAAAATGGTCCAGCCACGATTGAAGTGGTCAGTGATTCCTCATGGAAACAAGGGTCAGCAGATGGCTGGAATTGGATTAAAAAAGAATTTGATGACAGCTCATGGAAACCTGCCGTAGTCGTCGGCGTCATGGGGCAAGCGCCATGGGGCGATGTGTTTGCGGGTGCTGGGAAAGCAAATAAAGAAAATGTTATTGCGCCTGAAGATCTAAAACTGCTCCCAGGTTTTAAGGCTGAATTAGTTTATGTGGTGCCTAAAGGTCAACAGGGTTCATGGGTAAGTATGACCAGCGATGATAAAGGGCGCCTTATTGCAAGTGATCAAGGTGGAACTGGTATTTATCGCATTACACCAATGGCTCCTGGTGGTGATAGTGAAGACACAAAAGTTGAACGCATTGATGTAGATGTGAGCGCAGCGCAAGGATTACTTTGGCACAAAGGCTCTTTATACGTTGCGGTAAATACAAATAGTAAAAATGCTAAAACTGGAAAGAATGCTTCCGGCGTTTATCGCGTCACCGATACCAATAATGATGATAAATTTGATGCGGTCGAAACGATTAAAGCCTTAAATTATGGTGGCGAACATGGACCGCATGCCATTATCCCCGGGCCTGATGGTAAAATCTATTTCTGCGCCGGTAATCACACCGATGTACCAAGCCAATTTGATACGTATATAGCTCCGAAATTGTGGCAGGAAGATGTTGTGTTACCGCATCACCTTGATCCCAATGGCCATGCACGGGATAAAAAAGCACCTGGTGGTTGGATTGCTCGTTTTGAACCAGATGGAAAAAATTGGGAATTATTTAGTATCGGATTTAGAAACCAATATGACATGGGCTTTAATAGTGCCGGAGAATTATTCGCCTATGATGCTGATATGGAATGGGATTTAGGGACACCGTGGTATCGACCCACGCGCTTATGCCATGTCACGAGTGGTTCAGAATTTGGCTGGCGCACTGGCTCAGGTAAATGGCCAGAATACTATCCAGACAGTTTGCCTGCGATTAATAATATTGGGCCAGGCAGTCCGACTGGCGTTGTATTTGGCACGGGTGCAAAATTCCCTGAAAAATACCAACGCGCCATTTATCTAAATGACTGGACCTATGGCACTGTTTATGCCATTCACATGACGCCAAAAGGCGCATCCTACGAAACAACCCGTGAAGATTTTATTTACGGAAAACCATTTCCCGTTACTGATTCTGTCATCGCAAATGATGGCGCTATGTACATCGCAATTGGAGGTCGCGGTACACAATCAGCTGTTTACCGACTGACTTATACCGGCAAAGAATCTATTGCCGCAGCTCCAGCCCTAACTGTAAATGACGATATTACATTACGTCGCTCCCTAGAAAAATATCACGGCAAGCAAGATCCCGCTGCTGTTGCCGCAGCGCTGCCACATTTAGGACACGCAGATCGTTACATTCGCTTTGCAGCACGTACCGCATTAGAACATCAACCAGTCGCTTCGTGGTCACAACAAGTGTTGTCGAATACCAATACCGTGGCTCGCATTACTGGCATTATTGGCATTGCACGAAGTGGAGAAAAATCATTAAAAGAACCATGCCTAAATGCTTTATTAGAAATTGATCCGAACGTTCTAGAGCAATCCGTATTGCTTGATTACGTTCGGGCCATTGGACTAGTTGGCATCCGCCTCGGCGCGGTAAATCCGACAATTGCACAAAAATTAGCCGCCAAAATAGATGGCTTATACCCATCAAATGATGCCTTTGTAAATCGTGAACTAGCTGGGATTTTAGCTGTCCTTGGTTCACCTATGATGGTTCAGAAAACAATTGAGCGTCTTGGCGCTGAAGAGGTGGAAACTAATCAAGCAATGAAAGTATTGGTCGAGCGCAATGATCGTTATGGAAAAGCGATTGATGGTTTGCTCAATTCAAAACCACAAACGCAAGGCATGGTGTACGCTTTAGCCCTGAGTGCAGCAACCAATGGTTGGACGCCTGATTTGCGCAAACAATATTTCACTTGGTTTATTGACGCTGAAAACAACGGCAATGGTGGCAACAGCTTTAAAGGTTTTATTCGCGCAATTCAAAAAGACGCCATGAATACCGTGCCGCAAAGTGAACGAGCCAAATACGCGCCTGATAAATTACAAACTGGAAAAGCAAAAGCTGCTCCGGTCGCTATTCCTGTTCCCAAAGGCCCTGGTAAAAATTGGACGCTCGCAGAATTAGAACCAATTGTGAAAAAGGGACTCAGTAAGCGCAATTTTGAAAATGGAAAAAACATGTTTTTGGCCACCCAGTGCACTATTTGTCATAGGTTCAATGGCGAAGGTGCAGCAGTTGGACCAGATATTACCAGTGTTGGCACAAAATTCAGTCCACGTGATTTATTAGAAGCGATTATCGAGCCATCAAAGGTCATTAGCGATCAATATCAAAACCATGCCGTCATAACTAAAGATGGCGCCACGTTAGTTGGTAAATTAATGGGTGAAGAAAATGGACAAATTCTTATCGCCACAAGCCCATTTGATTTAACCAATCTCACCAGCGTCAGCAAAGATAATGTAGCAACTACCATGCCGATGCAGGTATCAGTTATGCCCCCTGCTCTAATTAATCGTCTAAATCAAGATGAAGTGCTTGATTTAATTGCCTACCTCATCGCTGCTGGCAACTCGGACGATAAAGTATTTAAGTAATTTTTTACTCATTTAATGATAAAAAATCCCAGCTCAAAAATGAGCTGGGATTTTTTATTTACCAATTATCTGGCTCTTGCTTTAAACGTTGAATATATTGTATAGATCCACCTGCATTGGCGCTCCGCCATTGACTCGAATAATTACCACGGTTTTGCCCCTGCTTAAATGTACCTGTATCATTTTTATCATGACCACCGCCTTGATTGTTAAAACTGGATAGCTTAAACGAGTGCTCTTGCCCTTCTCGCAGATAATTCATTTCGGTGGCAACCACCGCGGCATTCCATTCTACACGATAATGCAAGCGAATTTCGCTATCTTTCAATGATTCAAAATTAGCTTTGTCGCCAAAATAAGCCTGGTCGGTGCCAACTTCACTCCAATCGCGATATCCTAATGTTCCACCTGCGCCACAGGTTACGATAAATGAAGCACCACTTCTTTCTCTCAATATACGAAACCACGATTGCCCAGCCGTATCCTGACGAATTTTATAGCGCAATTTACCATCAGCTCCAAGTCCTGGGTACGTATCACCTTTAGCCCATTCATTATAATCGTTAATTGCAGGTTGCGGGTCAGCATTTTTTAAATGCTGCGTTTTAGGATCAAGAGGATCAATAGGATTTTCAGCGACTCTAAGTGATATTGCACACGGTGGGCGCAATAACACATGCATCGGAAAACGTGCTGATTTTCCAACCGGAAATAAATCCCCAAGTGAATTTTTAACCGGATATTGATTACCATTCACATCAAGATTTTCTGGCTTAACGCGATCTGTAAGAGAAAGTGGAGATGTATTATAGGTAGGCCCCAGCGATCCATCACGTACATCAATCCAGCCAAAAGTTTCGGCATGTTCCAATGATTTAGGTCGAGGCGCTACTAATCCACTTGGATCAATTGGATTCATAGGCTCCCAACCAATGCGTGACGATTCTAATATATAAGAGCAAGCTGCGACTAACATAATACGCGCCTGACCATCGCGAATCATTATTTCGGTTTCATTTATATCGCGTTGACTATTAACCATAAATGTCAAAGCCAATGACGCGAGCAAAGCTGATATGCCAGCCACAATAATTAAAATGGTGCCTTGTCGGTGTTGATTTATATGCATATAGGTCATGGTAGTGGATTTGGCATGGCATAGTCGAGCGATGGTCCTGAAAATGGATCTGCCCAACCTTTAGTAGGTAATCGTTGTTGTCGTGCGCCGCGTAAAGTCGTACCAATGACTGAGAATGAAAAAGCCATTGTTTCGCCTGTCAGCGCATGCTCAGAACGTACAGTGCACACAGTAATAAATTGCGCACGTGCCATAAAGCGATGAACAGAAAATGAAACATTGGACCAATGTTCAGGGTGACTCTGTAATAACATTTCTGTTGGACCACATTCTGTCAAAAATTGAGGGATTATTTTATTCGCATCATAACCTACATCGCGTCCTTCATATCCGATCTTAGCTATTTTACGTGCTGCTGCACTGGTGGGTGAGTTCGGACTGGGCATAAAATAATTTGCGCCATTCGAATTTCGAACGCGACCTTTCATCGTATTATCGCTACCATCGCTATTTCCCCACCAATCATCATTCTGTAATAATGCTTTTGGACATCCACCCCACGATAGTCCGCCAGTCTTACAATTTTTTGGCACCTGGCTTACCATGTCGGTATGATACATGAAAAAGGTATTAGAGGGCATATATTCATATAATCCCCAAAATCCGAGAGCGTCCATGAGGCCTAAGACCTGTCCTCCGTACCAATGATGCCATGATTTGCTTGGACTTAAATTTTCGTAAATACCAAAAGTACCCCAATATTGCTTATGACCAGCGTGGTCGCCTAAATTATGGGTCTCTGGAATATTTGAGCGAGACCACGTCCGCGGATCCCACGCCGCCCATGCCAATGGATTTGGATTCCACCCACCGCGCGCATTTAGTGGATTTTCATCCAAGGCAAATTTTTTATCTAGGAAAGGCCCACCTATAATTGGGTCAATTGCGTTATCAAATGACCTGAACGGCAGTCCCGCACCGGCATTAGTCGCGCGTAATGGCTGTTTATTTGTATCATCTGGGTCATCGGTAAAAGACCAATAATCCACTTCTTCCAATGCCATTGCCATGCTACTGCGCAATAATGCGTTTTCAGTTGCTAATTTATTAGTAACACTAATTGACTGAGTAACTGTGCGCAAGCCAGCGGCAGCAGAATAGATAATGAGCATACCAAGCGACACGGCAATCATTAATTCAAGGAGTGTAAAACCAAAACGGTGATGGTGAGTTAGTGGACGCATGTTAATACCTCCGTTTTCAACGCATTAACACAGGAATACGAGGGTCATAAAATTGAAACCGAGCAATGGTTTGCGCTCGTTGACGCACTGACCGCGGCAGCGGTCCACGATCTATTACATAATTATGATTGCGATCCGCCCCATATTGTCCGGTCAAAACTTGAATAGCATTGTCACCACCATTTTTTGTTCCGACCGTGTTAATAGCGGTGCCCGTTTCAATATAATTAGCTGGATTATTCATATCCTGTAAAAATTGCAGATTTCGTTCTGGATTACGCAAATGTAATTCATCCCACGCCGCACCAGGTACATAAATGCGACTACTATTTCTATCATTCATACTCATACCACGTCGTCCGATTCGGCTTGCATCCAGTGGCGCACCAGGCGCCGTTTCAGCATCTTCGTAGGCATGCCAATCAACAGACCAGAAAATTAATTGGCGACAACGTTCAGCCGCTTCAAATGGACGCGTCAGCGTAAAATGAGCAGCGTCACCCCAAAATGGATGACCTGGACCACGATGATCACGTGGAAAAGCAGTGGTTCTAAATGGTGAATTTCGTCCATCCCAATTAGCTGTATTACCTGAGTACGTTAAAACGCCCGGGAATATCCCTGGTAATCCAATACTGGTAATCGTTTGCGCCGAAATTGGTTTCCACATGGTACCCATAACACCACCGCTTCCAGCTATTGGGGCACTTCGAGAATCAAAAAGATCAAATTCTATTAATGGGTCATCCATCATAATACCACGGGTAATGGGACGAGGCGCACCCCAATCATAAGGAAATGATGCTGCATAAACCATTACAGATTCTTTGCAGATATCATGAAAATAACGTAAGCGATCCGCACTTAAAAAAGTTCCATCAATCATATCTTTATCTAATTCAGGTTCTGCTTCACCTGTACGCTTTAAATAAAATGTTGATGCGGCAAAAGCCATGAAACGCATGCACTGAACTCGCAAAGCAATTTGTGCGCGTAATTTTGCTTTTCCGGGATCGTAGTCGGCACCAGGAAATGGTTCAGCGCTACGACACAAAGTTCGGAATTTATCGGAAAAGTCTGTAACCAATGTTTTATAATTGCTGGAAGCGGGTGGATTTAAATAGGATGTATAATCAGATGGACTGCCAATTGGTCCATTGTATTTATCCTTGCAAAAAGCGACAACTGCATTCACTAAATTATCACGCAAACCTCTAAAAATCGGATGACTAGCGCTGCCAGCGTAGGTTAATCGTTGCGATGCGGTAAGGTCAATATCTTTTAATTTTAAATAATAATCGGCTGTCGCTTGAAACACATTATGCATGAATGGATCACGATCCTGCGGCAGTGATGGATCTGGATTTCCATTCACCCATCCTTCTATTGAGTTCCAATTAGCATATTTCCCGCTTACTGGATCAATATATTGCGAGGCATATGGTAATGGTGGCAATGGTGCCATTTGGTTCGCTTGAATTAATGGCACAATCATCGGAGGAGACGGATAGGCTGCGCGATATGGCCAGCATTTCCATGGGAATACCGTGATAGAATTATTTTGCGCGTAACCCGAAACCGCAAAGATTAACTTTCTAGCTTCATTTGGTGCTTCGCGATTGACATAGCGTGGATCTACACCTGGTAATACTTTGGGGTCCGCATAATAAATATAAGCGCCTTCATCTAGTAAACGCTGAATTTCATCGCCTTCACTGTCTAAACGTCGCGCAATATCTAACGGTAGCGGAATAATGCCGCCATCCCACCGCATTAATCGTTGCTCTAAATCCCAGCGTGATGATGAATAACAGAATGGACGAGCTTCCCATGGCTCTGGCGTTTCAAATTCAGCAATACGTTCTCCGTTAATTTTAGTGCTGAACACTTGTATTAATTCCATCGCTTTAGCCGTAGCCAACATACTCATGCGTGCTTTTTGCTGCACTTTAACACCAGTCGGAATAAGCATCATGACCGATATCACACCAAAGACCATGATGGCCAACGAAATGCTGATTTCGAACAATGTGAAACCGCTTAGATGAGACACGCGCCTTTTCATGTGGTTTACCTGGTTGTTTGTAATCGATGATCTAAGTTGCTTCCGGAATTGGTCTTACCTATTTTAGATATATTAAAAAATTTTACCCGTTGCTGCTTAAGTGCGTCTGAAGCCCTTTCCTGACTGGATCTGCTTATGTATTTTTTAAGCATTTTATATTCATTCCTACATGTAATTTTAGTTATATGCATACGTTAAGATTAACTTTATATATTGACGTCTATGATATTTGCAATCTGGACAGCCTCTCGATTGAGGTTTGTTTACGCATGCGTCTTACTCTTAGATAGTTGTTTTTATCCATATCCGTCATCCTTGCGGCCGCGCTCTGTCTTTAAAAGGAAGTCACGATTCCTTTACTAACCTAGTTTTATTAAGAAGAGATGAGACCGAAGTGGTTATCGTAACCAGATAGTAATTCCTAACACGCCGGAAATACTTATGTGAACTCTCGCACATCCATTTTAACCACCTACGTACGAGGGATTACCCTACATGCATCGCGAATTGATGATTATACACTCTGTTATGAAAATAGTCTTAGCTTTTCTGATACTGTTTAATCTTGGTTTAGCGGCATCTGACTGGCCAAGTGGTCTTGGACCACACGCAGATGGTACCAGTGAGGAAGTAGCACCAACAACGTGGTCAGTCGTACATAACCAAAATATTCGCTGGCAAAAGAACATGCCCGAAAGTGGTCAAAGTTCGGTCGCCATTGTCGGGAATCGTTTATTTTATTCATACAACAAACCAGTTACAAAAACTACTGAACTCAGTCAGGATATAATTGCTTGCTGTGCTGATGCCTCTACTGGCGAACTTTTATGGGAGCGCACCATTACTGCAACAAATCCCTTACGTATTTCTGGCTGTTTTGGTGACAGCACATCTCCGGCGGCTGTCTGTGATGGTAACAACGTAGTATTTACCAATGCCTCTGGGAAAATTGCCTGCTTTTCTTTAGCGGGAGAAATTAAATGGGAGATTAACGCCTTGGCGAATTCTCGTCCCGAACCATTTTTAATTGGTACAAATTTTATTTATAACAAACAGACCTATTTACCCGAAAGCGGTCATTTTTCACACAAGCATGCCAACGCTCCACTAGAAGAATGGACGCAATTACAGGCTATTGATATAACTACGGGCAAACCGATTTGGACATCAACCTGTGGCGTCAATATGGGATCTATTTCATTTCCTCAAAACTATGGTGACGATAATACTGGCATCGTAGTTGGGCGTGGCGGAGGACATGGCCCACCTGAAAAACCAGAAGGCGTTTCTTTGATTGATGGTAAAACAGGTGAAACGAAGTGGAGTGTTACCTTAGATAAATTTATGGCCACGCAATCGTATCCAATTCGTCATAATCAGGTGCTGGTTTTTCATGATAAAGAACACCTGTGGATTGACGCTAAGACCGGGGAGATCTCGCGGCGCGTTGATATTTCCAAGGATGTCACGGTATGTGCTTGGGATGGCGAAAAATACGTCGACTCGCCTGCGAAGATTACTGGCAAAGGTCGCTACATAACCCAACAATCCGACTTATGTGTTGGTGATTATCGTTATTTCCGTGCCTATCAACAAACCTATTTGGGGCGAATACATGTTATGACAGGTGCCGTAGAATATTTACAGCTACCAGTTCAACTAATTCGCGAGGCCGGTCAAACAGATAAAAAAATATGGTCGCTAAAAGAAATTGTCCCATCCAATATGACAAATAATAATGGTTTTGAAGTAATGGGTGATAAACGCTCGCGCACAAATACCTGGGGTCATGTTGCCTCGCCATTAATGACCGCATTTGGCGATCATTTATATGTGACAACTATGAATGGAACAATTTATGTTATTCGCCACGCCGCAGAGCGTTTAGACGAAAATGCCGTCGTTGCCATTAATGATTTAGGGCCAGCTGGTGATACATGGACGCGTGCTAGCCTAACAGCGAGTAATGGTTTTATTTATGCGCATACATTGCGCTCATTAATATGCATTGGGCCTCAATGACTAAATGCTAATAAAAAAGCGACGCCTTTTAGCGTCGCTTTTTTTATTTTTTATCTCAACTTATTTAATTGGCGGGTTTAATTTTACCGATTCTGCAGATAGCGCATCTGCCGCTGGTGGCGGTATGGTAACGTTGCCTGTAGCAGCCCATTCTGAGCCACGTAACAATGTAATTTGAAAACCCAAGCAAGCCATGGATGCGTCGCTATGACCAAGTGTCGTATGGAAAACACGGCCCTTGCCGTAATTAATGACCATTAACATGGGTTCATGCTCTGTGGTCCCTTTGGTTCCTGGTTCTGCTAAAGCACTTGCTAAAACTGTAATATCTTTTGCGGGTCCACGTAAATTGGAATATAATTCATCAGCCGCATGCTTCCATTTTTCAGGAAGACCTTTCATAATTGGATGTTCAGCATTGCGCGTTACCACAACAAACTCGTGTTGCGCTCCATGCGAACCTCCTCTTCCAGGCGTTTCATCGCGTGTCCACTCGCCTTCTTTTAAGCGTAACATGGGACCATCCTTTTCCGTGCGACCGCCCCAACCGCCAACGCCAATCATCTCATTATAAGCTGGCCAATCTGAAAATGCATTATTCGCTGCATGGACACTGACAAAGCCGCCACCATTTTTTACATACTCTTCAAATGCGCTCTTGGTTTCATCTGGCCATGACTGGCCATTATAATTTGAAACAACGACATCATAATCAGAAAATTTTGGACTCCATGATTTCCACTCAGCCGCCGCTTTTTCTAATATCACAGCTTTTTCTTCTTCGTATTTTTTCTTCGCGATATCGAACGCCATTTTTTCTGCTGGATTGGCATCATTTTTTGGTGCGCGTGGTGGTTTTGGTGCGCCTCCAGGCGTAGTTGACACTGTGACAGTAAAACGACCGCTCGACGTAAATATCCAATTCAAAACTGGTGTTGTGGCTCGCCAATTATGATTATTCTGTCCATCAATAATTAACACCTTTATTGGGTCTGCTGCTGAAACCGAATTACCATTCCAAATAATGGCACAGGTAAGTAATAAAAAAGCGTAACGCATAAAATCTCCGTAAGACGGTATCAAAGTAAGTATGTTATGGATACCGCCTCAGCGATATTTTGCTGCCTTATTTTTCTATATCGCAACACGGTACGCCACATGCCATAATACGTGGTGCACCAGCGGAATAAGCTCAAAACGTTATCTTTATTCAAGGGATTAGATAAAATTAAGGTACATACGCAAGTAAACTAAACGGCGAGTTCTCTAAAAGAGCGTAAACAAATAAACGTTATAAAAACCGTAGCTGTGCCCCAGCTGCAAGGCGCCCAACAACGACGCATAGCGCTGCTATGCGAGGAGGAGGCAACGCCGCAGCTGGGGTGCAGCTACGGTTTTTTTAATTATTTTGGTAATTTTGCCATGCGACTTGGCGCAGAACCATTCGCACGTTTCCAGGCGCGTGCAAAGGTGTCAGCACTGGGGAAACCACAGCGTTCAGCAACGGTTGCCACTGACATGCCATTAGCCAATAAGCCGTTTGCTAACCATAATCGTGCCGTCGCTATCGCTTCTTTCGGTGGCACACCATAACCATCTGTAAAAATACGATACGCTTGTGCCCGCGATAATCCGCTCGCGCGAATTAAATCTTCGACGCGCACACGTCGATGTAAATTAGACCACAAACGTGCAATCATTTTTTGTAAGGCGGGATTTGCAAACGGCAGGTCATCGACTGTTTCGCTTAATATTTGTTGAATTAATTCAATAAATCGCGCTCGACAGGTAGCATCATCGGATACCGATAATGTCGCATCCATTAACCGACGACTTGGCTCACTTGGCAAACGTCCGCGCCATTCACGATCATGGTCACCAATTAATACATCGCTGCACGCAGGAAGAAATCCCTGTCCAAACCAAATACTACCGCGACGTAATGGCTCATGACGATGCCATACACCTGCACCAAGTATTAATGCATGTCCTGGTGTTAAATCGATACTACGACCAGGCGCAACAATCCGCACAACGCCTTCCAAACACACCACTGATGTTGGGGTGGCGTGTAAATGCCCGTCCCCAACTAATGGCGGTGGTGGGCCTTCTACCCAACGAGTTACTTGCGTGAGCTTTTCAGGGAGGTCGTCGATCAGACGCCACCAGCGGCGAAAGGTAGGATCCATGGCCGGCAATATGTCTCGTTTAAATCGGAAGGAAGCCCGTAATGCCTAAGCCCTCCATAGGAGACCATGCGGTGAATTTGGTATCATGGCTCCATACTCAGTAAGAATGCGCAAAAAAGCAGGCAATCTGGGCGTTTTCACTTGGCATAGGTAGCACATGACTGTGAGCATCGATCCTTCTACGAGCCACCTGACAGCAGGCGAACTTTCGACTGACAGCGCGAAGTTGTCACTGTTTCAGGAAGCACACACGCTCTTGGGGCATACCCCAACTGCTGCGTGGTGGGTTCCTGGTCGCGTTGAAGTGCTTGGCAAACACACCGACTATGCTGGCGGCCAAGTATTAAATTGCGCAACTGATGTGGGACTCATTGCTGTCGCTCGCGCACGAAAAGATAATGTAATTCATGTTAAGAGTGGCGATCATGCTGTAAGCATTCCGCTCACACCCGACGCTCAGGGTAATTCCGGATTTAGTACCTATGTCGCAGCAGTTGTACGTCGTTTAAGTCGTCATTTTCCCGGTTCTCAAACTGGATGCGATCTTGCAATTACCAGTAATTTACCAGCTGCATCTGGCATGAGTTCGTCGTCCGCTTTTTCTATCGCTATTCATCATGCCATTGTTTTTTTTAATAATATTCTTGAGCATGAAAATTATAAGTCCGGCATTTCATCACATGAGGATTTAATTCCTTATTTAGGTGGACATGAAAATGGCGCTGGTTTTGGGAAGTTTGCAGGTGACGCAGGAGTTGGAACGAGTGGCGGATCGCAAGACCACGCTGCCATTATTGGATCAATTGCAGGTCATTTAAACCAATGGTCATTTGCTCCTTTTCAACGACTTAATGCTATCGCATGGCCTGATTCGTTACATCTGTACGTTGCCGTAAGTGGCGTCTTAGCAGAAAAAAGCGCTGGTGCGCGCGACCAATTTAATTTAGTTGCCAATCGTGCACGCGACGCTTTAGCCGCATGGAATGCGGCGAGTGGCCGCAATGATGTATCGCTTGGCATGGCATTTCACCATGCTGGTTGTGAAGCCGTATTAGCAAAAATTACTGATCCGGATTTACGCTTACGTGCTGAGCAAACGGCAATTGAAACGACGGTTATTGTTCCCGGCGCCTGTGCAGCCTTGGCTGCTGACGATCACCAAGCATTTGGTGCATTAACTGCACGCTCACAAGCCATGGCTTCAACCCATTTGCATAATCAAATTACTGAAACGGTGACGCTTGTGTCGCTCGCCAAAGATCATGGTGCGGTTGCTGCCTCTGCATTTGGTGCTGGATTTGGCGGTTCGGTGTGGGCTGCATTTCCCGCAGATGCACAGGCCTCAATTGCATGGTTAAATACCTATCAACAACAATTTCCACAACATGGTCACATGTCACATGTCTATCGTATAAAACCAGGCAGCGGCGTCACGACCTTGGAAATTCCATAATAACCGTTTTCACTTTCTCACTCGTTATTCTTAGACCTCATGGTAAATTCTTGATCATTAGCTCGCAGGCTCCTCAATAAAATGCAAATCGATATGGAGATTCGCACATGACCACAATGCCAGCTGATATAAAACGATATCGCTTTCTTTTACTTGCGATGTCTGCAATGGGCGGCGCATTATACGGTTATGATTTAGGCATTATTGGTGCTGCGCTCTTATATTTAAATAAAACTATTCAATTATCTGAGCAGCAAACTTCACTTATTGTTGCTGCCGTTTTAGCAGGCGGCACCGTGTCGTCACTCATTGCTGGTGCGCTCGCTGATTGGATTGGACGCCGCACATTAGCAATTTTAGCCAGCATTCTTTTTTTAATTAGTGTGGTGTTAATTTGTATAGCTGATGGGTTCGCATTATTGGCGAGTGGACGGTTATTACAGGGACTAAGTGCTGGTATGGTGGCTGTCGTAATTCCACTTTACTTAGCGGAATGTTTACCGGCAGACGTGCGTGGGCGCGGAACAGCTATTTTCCAATTAGCGTTAACTATTGGAATCATGCTTGCGATGGCAGTAGGCGCACTATTTGCCATGCATGTAGATCACGTTGCCACTCTTAATGATTCGGCTCAACTAGCCACAACACAAGATCATGCTTGGCGATGGATGTTTGCGACGGCTGCCATCCCTGGAATATTTTTCTTAATCGGCTGCTTCATTATTGTCGAATCACCGCGCTGGCTCCAACGTCGAGGCCGTTCTGCTGAAGCGCTGACCGCCCTGAAACGATCGCTCCCACAGGAAGATGCTGAAAAAGAATTAGCAACTATTGCAACCAGCTTACCGAGTCAGGATACGCCCAAAGATTCATTGTTAAAACGACGTTATGTAATTCCATTTATTTTGGCATGCGCCGTCTTAGCCCTTACGCAGGCCACCGGCATTAACAGTATATTACAATATATTGTTATCATCTTGCGACAGTCAGGTCTGAGCGAATCAACGGCAGCAAATGCAGGACTTGCTGTTACTTTCGTAAATGTACTTTTCACTATTTTCGCACTCTTTTTGGTTGATCGCAAAGGACGCACTTTCTTATTAAAAATTGGTACATCTGGAGTTGTCATTGCCTTAATTTTATGCGCTGCAATTTTTTATCGCTTTGAATCACATGCAGAAGATGTCACCGATAAAATGAAAAGTCATCTTACTGCTGATGGATTTACTTTTACAGTTGAAAGCGCTGACACGACTCCTCAGCGTTTGACGATTGTTTATGACAAGGGTAATGGCGCTACCATGGCGAGCGCTGCAAGCAGTGATCAAAACCCAACTATATCGATCACGCCAGATAAAGATAAACCCTTTTCAATTGTACGTGCACGCCTTGGACCTCAGCCAGATGTAAGTACTGGTTACTTAGTCATGGGAAGTTTAATGTTATTTATCGCATCATTTGCGATTGGTCCTGGTGTCTGCGTGTGGTTGGCGTTGTCTGAATTAATGCCGACACGAATTCGTTCGATGGGCATGGGCATTGCCCTGTTATTAAATCAAGGAGTAGCGACCAGTATTGCCGCTGTTTTCTTACCGGTTGTTGGTAGCGTCGGCTATACCGTCATGTTCCTTGGTTGGGCAGGGGCTACCGTAATCTACTTTATTGTTGCCGCATTTATCTTACCGGAAACCAAAGGTCGCACGCTCGAAGAAATTGAAAGTCACTTCAATAAATAGTCTTTAAAATCGCATGTCCCCGATCCGTGAAAAAGTAATTTCAGAACGGCCACGCCTTGTGCCAGCTTTTACAATAAACTCATAGCAAAAATTCCTGCGCGTTCGCCGCTGCGGATGGGACGATCCACCCAGACAACAAAATTGAAAGAATGGCATAGCTAATTCGAGATTTTGGCAACGTTGGTGGGGCAACTAAAACCAAGGCGAAGGACGTCAGGGAATGTGGTATGAGTTCAATAATATAATTTTTTATCGCCGTGCTTAAAAGTAAATAAACGCGATTATTTTATATTTGCCCGGCAATAACTTTACGGATACGTCCCAATAATTTTGACGCGGTAAATGGTTTTTCTATAAATGCTTTCGTGCCCTCGGCCACACCATGTGCCAGCACGATATCTTCTGTGTATCCAGACATAAATAGCACACGTATGCTTGGGCGTTTCTTCATAATTTCATCAGCAACTTCACGCCCACCCATTACGGGCATCACCACATCCGTAAGTAAAACGTCAATATGTCCATTATATGCCATACTCATTTCTATTGCCTGTATGCCATCAGCAACGGCTAATACTTTATAACCACTCGCTTCGAGTGTGTCTTTAGTAAATGATCTGACAGCCTCATCATCCTCAACTAATAAAATGGTCTCATCGCCACGAACTGCTATGTGAGCAGTGCTATCCTTTTTACGCGCTTTCTCAATTTCGGATACTGCTCGCGGTAATAAAATTTCGAATATGGTGCCTAAGCCAACGCCTTCACTTTCAACGAAAATGTATCCTCCGGTTTGTCGCACAATGCCAAATACAACCGCAAGACCTAAACCGGTTCCCTTTCCCTCCGGTTTGGTCGTAAAAAATGGTTCGAATATCCGTTTGCGAACATCCGGTGTCATCCCCTCTCCAGTATCTTTTATTGACAAATATACATAGTCTCCGCGTGGCATCTCAGCATATCTTTTATCCGCATTAGTATCTAAGGTTAGGTTTTTCGTTGTAATTGTGATCATACCACCAGTGCGCATCGCATCACGAGCATTGACGGCTAAGTTCATCACTACTTGCTCAATTTGGTTTGCGTCGGATAAAATATTCCACGCATCTTTACTTAAATTAATTTCTAAAGTAATATGCTCCCCGATTAGGCGACGTAATAAATTTTCAATGTCCTGCAAAACCGTATTTACTGCCAGATGCTGTGATTGCAGCACTTGTTTTCGACTAAATGCTAATAATTGATACGTTAATCCGGCTGCCCGCTGCGCTGCCTTCTTTATTTGTTCCACATGTCGTATATTTGCATCATTCGCCGACAGACGATTACTCAGTAATTCACTGTAACCCA
>JAHEDF010000277.1 GCA_024641365.1 Planctomycetota bacterium
CTAATTAGGAAACAATCAACGACTGCCACTAAACCCGCTTAACCCGCATCATTAAATCTATGATAAAGCCGTCTAAAGCACTGTTTTGAGCACGATACTTGGCAACTTGCTCACAAGCATAGGCAACACTGCTGTGACTTTTCACGCCAAATGCTTGTCCGATAGCACCATACGTATCTGCACTGGCAGATTTGAGCACATACATAGCAACATGTCGGGCTGTCGCACGGTCCCCTGAACGATTGCGGCCAACTAAATCATCAACCGTTAGCTCAAAATAATCGGCCACTGCACGCATAATCATTTTAGCGCGTGGTTCACCGGAACTGCGATCAATCACGTCCGCTAAGGCCTGGCGGGCGAGCACCAAATCTATACGTCGCTGAAAACTTTGCGAATAAGCAACTAATTTATTTACTGCACCTTCAATTTCACGAATGTTGTCAGTAATATGATCAACAACGTAATGTAATACATCTTCACTGAGCGTAATATTTTGTGCTTTTGCTTTTGCCTCTACTACTTCGCGGCGTAATTTTGGATCGGGTTTTTCCAAAGCGACGACTAAGCCACCACTAAAACGTTGTATAAAACGTTCTTCTAAATATTTAATGTCCGCAGGAGGTGCATCGGAAGTAATTACAACCTTTTTACCCTGCTCATTTAATTGATTAAAAGTAGAAAATAATTCTTCTTTGGTCTTAATCATTTGACCGCGCGATAAAAAATGAATGTCATCAATGAGTAATAAATCAGGATGGCGCATTTTCACACGGAAGGCTTGTATGCCAGCAGACCCTTGTTCGCACGCAGCAATGTAATCGTTCGTAAATTGCTCACAGCGAATATATTGAACTTTGCTTTTGGGGTAGCGCTCATGAAATGCGAGCGCTAAGCCTTGTTCTAAATGGGTTTTCCCTAAACCCGATGCGCCATGAATAAATAATGGGTTTACGGGATTTGTCGGATCTTCTAAGATGCGAATTATAGCGTCATAAGCTAAGCGGTTTGTATGGCCAACCACAAAATCAGTTAATAATTTAAATCCATGTCCCCACCGTCCGCCTGAACGAGCGGTGTTTCGCTCACCGGTATTTTTTGATGAGTGCCCATCACGCTGTTCTGATGCTTGTCGCGAACGATTTACCCGCGCTTCATGTTCTCTAAGCGCAGTACCAGAAACGCGACAACGCACTTCTGTAATTGGAATTTCTAATACATCGCTTGCCATCATAACTAATGCAGCAGCATAACGATCACGAATGGTGTGTTGAAATAATGCAGTTGGACATTCGATAGTTAATATGCCATCCGCAATTTCTATCGGACGCACTTTTGGAGAAGCTAACCATAATCGAACACCTTGTTCATTATCTGGCGAACGCATGCGTTCGAGAATTTGTGGCCAAGCCTGATCCAATGCTAACGTCTGTCGCCCCACTTTATTTATTCCTTCTAACTGTTTCCGCTCGCTGTTCATATTCTACTAGACAGGTTGGTGCGTGATTATCACGTACGCCAGTATAGTTACGACCTGCTACCCACAGGGGAGTGAATATCTAAAGGGTTCATCGCTCGACTCAAGAACATCACAGTGAGGGTCAGGACCAACCTCTTGACTCGCTGTGAAACAGTCTCCCTCTTATGAAGAAGCACTAGGTCAAAAAGTCATAGTTATCAATGAATATAACAATAATGAATATTTTATTGCGCGTTTTGACGCAAAAAGTTTACCGCTTGTTCACGACTTGGAGATATTGCGGTGCGCACATAAAACCCACTGGTGGCGCCACCAATATGCAAAGCACTAATAGGATCTATACCAGCTAATAGAGCACACACAAAACCTGCATTAAAATGATCGCCCGCACCTGTGGTAATTTTTGGCTTTGCGTCATAAAATCCATCCGCACCAACGCTACCTGCCGGACGATCTGCCGAGGCGTTCCACGCACACGCGGAAGATTTAACTAAATGACACATCGCCCAAGAAATACCAAGTTCTTGCCGCACTAGTTCACAACCTTTTCGCGCAGCTTCCCATTCTACACCGTCAGTCGGCGGCTTAATATGCATGGCTTGTAAAACTTGCTTTAATTCTGCGCCATTCATGCCCAATAAAATATCTGCATATTGCTGTAATTCTTTTAAAGCGACAAATGCGTCGCGTAAATCATCAGCAGTTCGTTTAATTGGATCTGCTAAATCCACAAATATTAATGGCCTACTTTTACGAAGCCCTGGTAAAACATCTTTTGCCAAGCGTCGCCAAATATCGGTCATGCCTAAAGTCATGGTCCAATTAACCATAGCTATGGCATCAGCTTCGGCACAAATTTTCTTTACCCCATCAAGACCCATTTTTTCGATTAACGTGTCAAATGTTACGCGCTCCAATGGCAATAATTTACCAAGCATTAATTTACCATCGCTAAATTCCAATGCATCTGTTGTTGCAGCACCACCCAATGAAATAGTTTTAGTCGCGCGATCAGCTAGCGGCTTAAAAACGGGGTCAATAGCTCCCTCTCCTAAAATTCCAATCGCAGTGACATCATAATTATAACTACAAAGCGCATTCGCCATTATCGGGCCATTGCCACCTATTTTACTTTGCTTGACGACCATTTCAAAATTTGTGCTATTGCCCGCTGCTGCTTGGACGCGGTCACCAAATTCTGTAATGGTGGCCATACTTGTATAGTTAGCCGCATCCGAACGTTTTGACACCACATCAATAATATTATCGATGAAACCATCAAAGCCGACCATGACTTTGGGACGTTTCGATTCCGGCACACTCGCTAATGCTTGAGCAGCAGCAGAACACAAAGCGGCATCAGCCATGAAAAACTCCTTCGGAGCACTGACGGTAAGTCGGTCCTTCCTGGTGCAAGACGGCGAGGCACGAATGCGCACGCAGCCATCTACTTATCACTGGCGATTTATGCGTCAGGTAAGTTAATGCCGGCCGTCCGGCACATCCAACTTAACCGCGCTAACCACTCAACCGTTTCTAAATGTCTGCCGGCTTCTTTAACGCTGTTACCCCAGGCATATACACCATGTCCACGCACTAAAACAGCTGGAATGTGCTGGTTACGCGCGGCCATTACACGCTCTGCTAGCTCTTCCATGTCCTGACTGTTATCAACGATGGGAATAAGACAGGCACCTGTATGCGTTGATGTTCCTGCAAACGCTTTTTGCATTTCTACGCCTGCAATACGAAAATTTGGTCCTGCTGCCATGCTCCTAGCAACAGCATACGGCGGATGACCATGACAAACAGATTGACTGCCAACCGCCTGATAAATTCTCACATGTAATAATGCTTCGTCTGAGGGTTTTCTTTGGTCGGGAGCAATTGCTCGCGCCTCGTGATCAATGCGAATAAAATTAGCTGATTTTAATTCACCTTTATTTACTCCAGATGGACTCATCGCGACAACGAATGGATTGGTGGACAAAATACTGCTTACATTTCCGGCCGTGCAGCCCATGTAGCCGAGCTGCGACAGTCGAGCCGCTTCAAGCGCTAATTGGTTTAAAATAATATCACTCACAACGACTCCTCACTGTTTTGCGTAGCACATTTATAACACGACACAGGATCTATCTTATGGTAATGTCTAGACAACCGGTCTAAACTGCATCTCTCGTTATAGACAAGAGACATAATAGACCTTTGACAGGAGCAGGTACTTGAGGTTATAATTATATGTTTAGGTTGTGTTACGAACATTTTCAGCCTCGCGCAATTGAGCCTGTTCCAACAGCCCGATCCGCACCATTCTGATACGACACAACTTTCAATCGGCACGGGAATTAACATTATGAGTTCTAATCAATCAATGAACATAAATGAAGCTAGCAAGGCCTGTGGATTGAGCCCAAGTGTCCTAAGAATTTGGGAATTACGTTACGGCTGGCCAAGTCCAAAGCGAAAACCAAATGGCTACCGCGCATACAATCAGCATCAGGTGCAAGAATTAAAGCGTGCTGCAGATTTAGTGAAAAACGGTACTCCAATTAGCGCATTAATTATTGACGGGTTACCACGTTGGCCAGCTGACAATACACATAAAAGAATTGTAGCGAATATTACCAAAGCAAAATTATTACCAAAACCGCGTGGTCATTTAGAGGCAAAAATTCAAGATGAGTTAATTGAAAATTTAGAACGTCGCCATGGATTGCACGCAAAAGAATTATTACAACGTGCTTGTTGGTCAGTCCGCCCGGATGATGAAGTTCTGACATCACTTGCGCCATGTCTAGTCGGATTGGCAGAGCTAGCAGCCGTGGAACGCCCGCTACCAGAAGATCCTCAATTACGCGGTTTGGTTAAAGACAGAGCAACACAATTACTTAGACGTTATCGCACTGACACCCCTGCCATGTGGGTGGTTCCTGCATCATCGGTCGACCAAGCATTGGCAGCATTAACCGCACTTATTCTGAGCCAGCGCGGACATATTACGCAAGTCTGGATGGCTGCTGACCGACCTACTAATGCTCCATATTTATTAGCAGGTACGCCAAGCAACGCACATGCTGCAATAAATGATCGACGCATGAGCGGACGCGTAACTGAAGTCGGCGGCAAAGACGTTGCCGGGATTATTGACCTGTTAAATTTCGGTCCCACTTTACAATTACCAATTGGACAACTCAGTAAAAATTAATTGCTATTTTGAAAGTAGATTAAATCCCTAGTCATTTACAAATCGGCTAGGGATTATTTTTATAAATATACTGTTTATACCGCACGTAAATTACTTATACCATTTCCGGGTCAAATCTTCCTAAATAGTATTATTAAAGCCTTTAACCATGAGCATACGGTGAGCGCAAGGCCTTATGAAGGCATTATTCACACGGAGGAACGGCGGAAACGGAGAAAGAGGATATAAATTAACACTATGTCCATCATTTACGCTGAAAACAGCCTCTAAATTCCCATGTTATTCCTCCGTTACCTCCGTGTTAAATAGCGAAGCTTAATGCCAAGGGACAAGCGGTATTGAGGACATACCCCACAATTTACTGTGGCATCAGTCCTGTAATTTACGGATGCGCTTTTGAAGGGAAAGTGGTATTAGTTATTATTTAAATCCCGTCGGGGAATAAAATGTGTGTGCCAAAAACGACATGAAGATGGCGCCTCAATATGTCCGATCGCAAAACAGGATGCTCCTGATCCAGACATTAAACACGGCACCTGCATTTTATGACACCAATTTAAAAGCGGTTCAATGTGTGGACACAGACGCATTGCTGAATCTGTTAATCGATTAAATAATAACGACGATTTAATATGCCCATCAGTAAGTTGCTCGTTCCACCATGCCGCACCTTTTTTCTGACGCGGTCCACGTTCTATGTCCGTTAATGATTGGAATACGTCTGGCGTCGACACATGCGCATCTGGCATCATGATCGTAACAGGGAGAGCGTCTAAATCTGGTAACGGAGTCAGCACCTCTCCTCGTTCATGGCCAAGAGCAGTGCCCCCGACCAGAAAAAATGGCACGTCAGAACCCAACGAAGCCGCTAATAACTGAAGTTCCCCCGGCGTATGGAAATCGGGAAAAAGCCTAGATAAACCGCGCAAAACAGCAGCTGCGTCGCTTGACCCCCCACCAAGCCCTGCGCCGTGGGGAATTTCTTTGCGTAAAGATAGTTTTACTCCACCAATCTCTGGTAAACGAGCC
>JAHEDF010000278.1 GCA_024641365.1 Planctomycetota bacterium
CACCGCTTTACCCTGGTGGCAACGTTTTCCGGCAGATTTTTTTGTAGACCTCTATCCAGCAACCGCTTCGGTCGATGCTGTCGACATGGCAACATTATCTCCTGTCGAACCGGTTGATCGCGAGTTATTATTACAACAAGCACAGCGAGATGGCTATGCTCGCACTGCTGCGCCTATGAAATCGAAACCATGACTGATGTCCGCACATTATTAACTACACCTATTTTGTCAGCGATTCTTTTGCTTGCTGCACACGGCCATATTTTTTGTGCCGATGCACCAACAACTGAAGAATGGGCCCCAGTAGAAACAGCACTGAATGACAAATCACCAACAGCTGAAAAACAATTAGCTGATTTAGTTGCAGCTTACCCACGTTGGGCAGATGGCCAACGTGCATTGGCAGAATGGCGATTAGAAAATGGCAAAGCTGAATTGGCATTAGCAGATGCTCAGGCAGCGCTCGCAATTAGTCCGAATGACGCTGGTGCGGCTTCACTGATGGTGCAGGCCTTAGGAAAAGTCGGGAAATTAAAAGAAGCATTTATTTTAGCCGAAAAATTTGTGGGTGACAAAGATCCTGGTGGTTGGGTTAATTTCCGTGCTGCTGAAGTCGCGTTCAATGCCGGTGATCAACAAAAAGCTACCTTGCACCTTTCACTCGCTTCTGGTCGCACAAAAACATTACCCCCTGAATTTGCCTTTTTAGATGCACGCATCAGCGAAGCTGGTGGCGACTTAGATCGTGCCGAAGTATCGCTTAATCGCGCTATCGCAGCTAAACCACGTTTTTGGACAGCTTTTTATCAGCTTGGTGTGGTAAATTTACGACAAGCTGAAAGTAAAACGACCGGTTCACGTATTGAATACTTAAAAAAATCAGAAGGTAATTTTAAACAAGTTACCGATGTGGTGACTAAAGACGCGCTCGCTTGGTTAGGATTAGGTCGTGCGCAATTAACCTTAGCACAAGAATATTTAATTGATGATCATGAAAGTGGCTTAGCTAAAGCGCGTGAAGCTGAACGTAGCCTCAATAACGCCATTGAAATTGATAAGGATTTACGTGATGCACATTTAAATCTTGGTGTCACTTATTTAATAAACGATAAACCTGAACAAGCTATTACTCATTTATTACGAGCACGTGATTTAGGTGATACCAATCGCACCATTGGTTTTAATTTAATGTTGGCCTATCAAAAACTTGGTCGCACCGCTGAATTTGAAAGCGAAGCTGCCAACGTCCAAGCCGTATCAACTGCAGAAAAAATAACAGCAGGCATCGGCTTTTTCAAAGCAGGCAATTATGCATTAGCCATTAAATTAATTACTAGTTCTATTGAAGGACTTGGCGACGACCGTGAACGAGTATCAGCCGCCTATCGTTTTATTGGTCATGCTGAGGCAGCCATTGCAGAACAACTCGCTAGCAAACAACCAGGTGATGAAGAAGCCTATAATACCCATTTAGATAATGCTCGGGAAGCATGGCGGAAATCTGGTAATTTTCGCGATTATGTAGCGCAACGTTTTTTCATCGGCCAAGAATCTCAGCGATCACCACAACTCGCCTATAACGCAGGATGGCAACATTTGCGTTGGCATGATTATCAATCACTTGATGGCTGGAAATTAGTGCTCGGTAATTATGGCGGAGCCGTCACTGGTGGTAAAGGCTTTGCAGGCATGTGGGAAAAAAATCCTGTGCATGTCATTGTCTGGGGCGTTTTAGGAATAATTCCTTTATGCCTGGCACTATTTTCTTGGTTACGTCCAAAACGAGTGCATGAAGAATATGAAGAGTACGAAGACGAGCGACCAGAACGGCCTGTTCGTCAAGCTCCACCACGACAACAACCCGCGCCAAAAGCTGTTGCACCGCCCCAGCAGCAAAAACACAAGCCACGTAATCCTGGGCAAGGTGTGCGAGAAAAACCAGTCGCACATCGTTCCCCAGCTCCGCCAACACGTCCCCCTGCGGCAAAACCAGTACCAACACCGCGCAAACCAACACCAAAACCACAAGTGCGTTCGCACATTGAAACAGAACCTACTTTACGTCCAATTCGCGATCCACGCGCTGGCCAACAACAAGAGACTAAACAACCACCGTCGTCAAAAACTTTAAAACCAAATGTGGCAATAGAACGTAAACGCACCGAGCCTGAAACTAACGCTGCTTTAGAACGTCGCAGTCCGCGTCCTGATTCTCAGAAATAATTTACCATGCGCCCAGGATTGGTCATTCCCGCTGCTGGTCGCGGCACACGATTTGGCGGTCCTGTACCGAAACAATTATTGTCGCTTGGCGGCCGCCCAGTTTTATTACGTAGCTTAGAAGCATTTGCTGGATTAATTGAACACGCTGTCATTGCCACTAATAATGAATTACGGACAGACATAGAGGAATTGCTCACCTCCAATTCTTTACCATTTACCATTACCATTGTTCAAGGCGGAGAAACGCGCCAAGCCTCGGTGTATGCTGGACTACAAGCTTTAGAAAATTCCTGCGATATTGCGTTGGTACACGACGCCGTTCGCCCGTTAGTTCCAACTGCGTGCATTGCTGCCTGTATTGATGCGCTTGGCGATCATCCCGCTGCGGTGGTTGCCATTCCTTGTTCAGCAACCGTCAAACGTGCCAACGCCGACGGTACCGTTATCGAAACCGTACCGCGCTCTGATTTATGGCTGGCCCAAACACCACAGGGTTTTCGCTTGGACCTCGGCCTTGCTGCATTTGCCAAAGCCGAGGCAGAGCAATGGACATGCAGTGACGATGCCCAAGTCATGGAAAAAGCTGGGTACTCAGTAGCGATTGTGCCTGGGGATGCGAGAAATTTGAAATTAACCACGCCAGATGATTGGGCCGTAGCGGAAGCGCTCATTTCAGCAGAGTCCGGAAGTCCGGAGGTCCGGAAGTCCGGAAGTCGATCCTGATTCACGTTTTCTGCATGTGCATGCGCACCATTACCGAGTGCGATATTGCTTTTTGAGGTGCATAATTGGCACCAGCCTTTTTGCAGCCTGTCCCAAAACTTTCCAGTTATCTCATTTTATTTTGTCCGCGCGAGACTTCCGGACCTCCGGACCTCCGGACTTCAAAAGTCTGGTCATTCTGACCAATAAGCAGCAGGTAAAATCGCTTCTTAGTGCTGCTAACCCTCGCTAGTTCCGTGAGTTGGGGCGCATTGGGCCAAAAAGCATTGGCATGGCCCATGCTACTAAGCTCTCAGCACCCTGAACACCCATGCGATCACCAACTGTCCTTATTGCTGATGATGATCGCCACTTGCGCGAATCGCTGCATGAGATCTTCGCCGATCTCGGCTGCACCATCGAGGAAGCGGGTACTGGCAACGATGCCATCGCGGTGCTCACGCGCATGCGCTGCGATTTACTGCTCTCAGACATCGACATGCCGGACATGACCGGTTTTCAATTGCTGTCCTGGGTAACTGATCGCAGTCGCTTACAACCTCCGGCACTCAACCCAACACCGAAAGTGGTGTTGATGAGTGCGCGTGCTGACCAGCACTTGGGGTTAGAAGCGCAACGCTCAGGTGCCATCACCTTACTGGCAAAACCAGTACCGCTACCAACGCTCACCTCACTTTATCACCAATTACTCAATAATTAATTTAATCACATACAATTACATCTTTTAAAAAAGGAATACATCATGGGAAAAATCATCGGCATCGACTTGGGAACCACTAATAGCTGTGTGTCCGTAATGGAAGGTGGCGAACCAGTCGTCATCGCCAATCAAGAAGGCTTACGCACCACGCCATCCGTGGTCGGCTTCGTCGAAAATGGCGACCGCCTAATTGGGCAGATGGCGCGCAACCAAGCTATTACTAATCCAGAAAATACCGTTTACTCCATTAAGCGCTTCATGGGTCGCCGACACAGCGAAGTTGGCTCTGAAGAAAAATTAGTACCGTATAAAGTCATCGGCGCAGCTGATGAATTAGTCAAAGTCGATATTCGCGGCAAGCATTACACGCCGCCAGAAATTTCGGCAATGGTCTTACAATACTTGAAAAAAGCGGCTGAAGATTATCTCGGCGAATCGGTCACCGAAGCGGTTATTACCGTACCGGCCTATTTTAATGACAGTCAACGCCAAGCAACTAAAGACGCTGGTAAAATTGCTGGTTTAGATGTTAAACGCATCATTAACGAACCAACTGCGGCTGCGCTTGCTTATCATATGGATAAAGGCAAGAGCGGTAAAATCGCTATCTTCGACCTTGGTGGCGGTACCTTCGATATTTCAATATTAGAAGTTGGCGATGGTGTGGTTGAAGTACTCGCTACCAATGGTGACACCCATTTAGGTGGTGACGACTTTGACGATGTCGTCATTAACTGGTTAGCCGACACCTTCGCCAAAGAAAATGGCGGGCTTAATTTACGTGATGATAAAATGGCATTGCAACGCTTAAAAGAAGCTGGTGAAAAAGCGAAAAAAGAATTGTCGCAAGTAACGACTGCGCAAATTTCTTTACCATTTATCACTATGGTTGGCGGTGCACCGAAACATTTAAATGCCACCCTGACGCGCGCTAATTTCGAAAATTTATCGAAGTCATTAATTGAACGTGCTGTTAAACCATGCCAAGATTGTATTAAAGACGCCAAGATTTCAGCCAGTGATATTGATGACATTATTTTGGTCGGCGGCTCAACCCGCATGCCATGTGCACAAAATATTGCGAAAGAAATTTTCGGTAAACAACCAAAAATGAACGTCAATCCTGACGAAGTCGTTGCGGTTGGTGCTGCCGTACAAGGCGGCGTGCTCACCGGTGAAGTTAAAGACGTGTTATTGCTCGACGTCACACCTTTATCACTCGGCATCGAAACCGAAGGCGGCGTGATGACAGTGATGATCGAACGCAACACCACCATTCCAAAGAGCCATACGCAAGTATTCTCAACAGCTGCGAATAATCAGCCCGCTGTGGACATCCAAGTCTACCAAGGCGAACGCCGTATGGCGTCAGACAACCGTCAAATTGGTAAATTTACTCTCGACGGAATTCCACCTGCTCCACGTGGTATGCCACAAATTGAAGTGACGTTTAATATCGACGCGAACGGTATTTTGGAAGTTAAAGCCAAAGACAAAGCCACCGGTAAAGAACAACACATCAGTATTCAATCATCGTCCGGTCTCGAAAAAGACGAAATTCAACGCATGGTTGATGAAGCGGCTGCCAACGCTGAATCCGATAAGAAAAAAGAAGAATTGGCCAAGGCACGTAATATGGCAGAACAAACCGTTCACCAAACGCGAACCATGATGGAAGAACATAAAGATAAATTCGAAGGCTCTGAAGAAGCTGATATTACAGCCGCAGTCGATGCATTGGAAAAACTCAAAACCAGTGACGACCAAGCTGCCATTGAAGCGGCACAGAAAGATTTGGACACCAAAGCACAAGCATGGGGCAAACGCATCCATGAAGCATCACTTAAACAGCAAAAAGCTGCTGGAGGCGGTGATGCAGGTCCAGCGCCTGAACCGCAAGCGCAAGCGAAGAGCGGCGATGAAAATATCAAAGACGCTGACTTCACTGTCCAAAAGTGATAAGGCCACATGCACATGGAGAACCGGAGCACCGGAGAGGGATACGCTAATCAGTTATTATTAAGCAGGGATAAAAAGCTTAATTTGCACAGCATGCAC
>JAHEDF010000279.1 GCA_024641365.1 Planctomycetota bacterium
CGGCGGTCCCTTCAACACGCCAATTAATATAAATATCATCGGCAGCGCCTTCTCGTGCTGGACCAGCCCAGACATCGTCACAGGCCATGGCGCGAAAACCATTTTCATATTCTAAAATATATAAACAAACACCGTCACTATGCGGGAAGGTCGTGCGTGGATCAGTTCGCGTGCTAGCGAATACGCGCACGGGATCTCCAAATAAATAACGAAAACAATCGAGGTGATGAATACTCATGGTACGGAGCGTGCACCAACCAAGGTCTTTTTGCCACGGCATCCAATGCGGTATAGCACGCATATCTATGGTGGCCAAAACGGGATCGCCAAAGGTGTTATTGTCTATTAAATGTTTACAGGCGCGAATTGATTGATCGTAGCGCATGTTTTGATTAACGCATAAGACCTTGCCGGCATCATGGCATAAGCGAACCATTTTTTTAGCTTCCTGATAATTAACCGCCATTGGTTTTTGTACCAAGATACCTGTAATGTGTGGTTGTTTTACCGCAGCGTTTACAATAGCAATTTGTTGGTCAGGAGGGACGGCAATATCTATAACGGAAATTTTTGGGTTACTTAAAACATCTTCATAATTATCGAAAGCATGCGGTATCTGATGGCGCTCAGCGACTGCTTGTGCACGCGATAAGGTGCGCGATGCGATAGCAAGCGGTTGTAGACCATTATTGCGGTATGCGACTAATTGACAGTCGGCCATAATAAAACCAGCACCGATACAACCTATGCCAACATTTTTATTGGCGGGTAACGATATGGGAATGGGCAGATCAATCGTCATTAAGAGTCTTTGCTAAATAAAGGAATTACATTAAAATCTTAGGTGATCGTTTGATGCTTATTTTCATCATCATGGGCAAGCCACGCAACGTGATCGCCATCGGTAAAACGTTTCATCCCCACAATCTTTAAGGAATCGTCGCTCACTTTACTTAGTGGCGTATAGCAGGGATGGTGATGATGTTTGTATGGATTATTGTGCCGACTATTATAGCAGCACACCATGGCCCAGCGGGGGTTCTCTGATTTATTTTGATCACTACGGTGCAAGGTGTTGCTGTGAAAAAATACGGCATCGCCAGGGTCTAATTCAACATAAACCAATTCTAATACTTTAAGAATTTCTTGTATACGTTCTGGATTCGCGCCGGTTTGGTCACCCGTTAATTGATGTTCAATGCGACCGAGCTTATGCGATTTTTTGATCACCTGTAAGCAGCCATTTTCTTTGGTTGCTTTATCAACGGCAATCATAACCGAAGCCATATCTGGAAATAAAATGCCGTTATTGTACCAATACCCATAATCTTGATGCCATGCCCAGGCGCCACCTACCTTGGGATCCTTCAGAATCATTTTTGAGTGGTAGTGATAAACCTCATCATTTAAGAGCGATTCCATGGTATCAACAATACGATGGCAGCGAGCGAAATGCCCATACAGACCTTCTCCAGGATGATTCCATAATGACAGGCGTATATTACCGCCTTCACCATCGGCACGTCCAAATGCATGGTCATCGAGTACTTTATCTGCCTTTGCGGTTTTTCTTAGTAGGTCGATTTCTTCGCTATCAAACAAATTTCTTATAATCAGAAAACCATCGTCTTGAAACGATGCAATTTGTTGCGCGGTCAGTTGCATAAAACGCTCCTTTAGCATGCCCAGAGATGGCCTTTTCGCGTGCCGTTATATCTCTGGACAGGTTGCTAGTTTACCAGCGTTTTTAGCTTTTTCTTGTATGGACTAGGCGCAATTTTGTAGATTCTCCGCATGACGATCAACGCTCCGTTCATTGACCAAGCGAATGACGGAGCTTCCGCATGCAGTTCTATTAAAATTCGTAGGAAACTAACAAGCGCATTTGGAAGCGCTCATGGTCGTTTAACTCTAAATCGGTCCCCGGGCTGCTGGTGCCTAATGCGGTCACTTGCCATTGCGCGCATAAAACAAACGCCAAGCGTTTTATTTCACAAGCAATGTTAGGCCCAACATACAAAGCGCCGCGTGTTGGACTATGCTCAGATTTTTTATGGCTGGTTCGCGCTTCTATCCCAAGCGACATTTCTTCGACAATTTCAAATGATACACCAAATTGGTTCTCGAATACATGGGCGTAATCAATTTCGTTTATTTCTTCTTCTATCTCAAGTTCATAGACTGCATTATAGGCAATGATGACATCATCATCAATTTTTGTGTCTATGATAAATTTTGTTTCAAATTCACTTTCTTCACTGCCAGTTCCCACTTCACCATACAACGTGGTACCAAAAAGGTTCTCATCGCGATTGGTCAGTAAATATTTAAGCTCTGCAGAAACACCTTTTAATTGGGTCTCAGTTTGCAATTGGCCAGACCCATTATCGACAGTGACACTGGAATAATTGATATAGAGCGCACTTTGTAAGCGTTCGGTTAACCCATATTCTATTTCTAAGGTATTGTCTAATCGACGGTAGAACTGTTGTCGTCCACGGTAATAGGTGGTGCTCACTTCAAGTTCCAATTCATCGGCTGCGGCAACGGGGCTTTCCTGAATATACGCAAAGCGGATTTCGCTCTCAGCAGATAGGAGCGGTAAAGCTGACGTGGATAAGAGAAGACAAAGAATGCGTTGCATAAGGCTCTTTCGTTTTTCTAGGATTTTCTAGAACTCATCTCAAAAATACTGATGTCGGTCAACTCGGTCTCGGTAGGCCTCACCGTCGTTGACAAAACCTCGAAATAGCTCTGCTATTCCTTCGGTTTTTCGCCTAGGTGGATACGCCCGATCCGCTTCGTTGCTCTCGCCATTATTTTGGGGATGAGTTCCTTGGAAGAATTTCCCGTTAGAACCATTATTGGCCTGATTGATTTATAAACCTTCGACAGTCCAAAAATAATCAGTGCAATACAATTAAACCTGTCGTTCTCATTGACAGGTCAGATCACTCATGTGCATTAATCGTACAGATTATATTTATGGTCCTACATCCAAAACTATGGCAAAAAATTCAAGTGCTACTAAGCATGTGAATTGCAGACTCGTGTGAAAATCGCATATGATAAGACACTCATTAATAAAATGGGAAAAGACATTTTAGGAATATTTTACGAACAGAGTGTCTCAATGCTATTCGGCTAAGAAGCGCTTTCCCTGCATAAAATAGGATAAATTGAAGCCATTCAACACAGAGGACACAGAGGACACAGAGATGTAAAAATGGTTATGATGAGTTAAAAATCAAGGACATCGAATAGTTTATTGCCGATCAAAAGAATTTTATTTCTAAGTCGAAAAACGGTTATTTACATCAGTGAGTGCCAAATTAATGTTTTCCCCTCTGTGTTCTCCGTGTCCTCTGTGTTGAATGCCTTCCGAGAAATCCCGTCTGCGCTAAAGCCTGCGAGCGGAGTTTATAAAATGATGGAATAGTCTGGATTATACGTTTTTATTAGCCGAATAGCATAGAGCGTGTCTCGGTATAATAATAGATTCAACAAAATAGCCCGGTCTATTTGACCGGGCTATTTTGTTGGCAAGTTATTAAATTAATTAACCAGGACCTTCCAGGTTGCTGACAGGCGTTGCGTCTACTAATGGTTCTGCAAACGCATCCTTATCCCCAGTAAATCCAGATGCATGCGCTTGCGGGATGGCATTTTCGATGAGGTAGACTTTTACTGATTGCACCCACTCACCATTTGGCGTTCCCGTTGGCGGCACAGTGTTAACTGCTAATGCACAAACCCCAGCAACATGCGGTGATGCCATGCTCGTTCCACTCAAACTCGCATAACTCGTTAAATAGGTTGATAAAATTGAGACCCCAGGTGCAGCAATATCAACAACACTGCCATAATTACTAAAGGAAGCTAACGTGTCATCAGCACCATAATTGGTTGATCCACCAGCTGCTCCAGGTATTCCGTCAGAATCAGCGATGGCACTAACCGCGATCACATTTGCAAAACTCGCAGGCTGCGAGGTGCCCGCATCAACGACAACAATAATCCCTGCCGCATATGCTCTATTTACGGCATCTTCAAAACTTGCGTTGTATCCTGAACCACCAAGGCTCATATTAAGGACACGGATATTTGCGTTACTATCAGCGTTCGCACTTATGCACCAATCAATGCCAGCGATGATTCCGCTCAGTGATCCGGAACCTTGGCTATTAAGTACTTTTACGGCATAGAGCGGAATTCCTGGAGCAACACCAATAACGCCTTCATCATTATCACGGGCACCAATCGTTCCAGCGACATGACCGCCATGACCATTATCATCATTCCATGATTTGCTGCCGCGTACAAATGTCGCACCACCAACGACATTTAAATCCGGATGTGATTTGGGGATTCCGGTATCAACGACGGCGACAGCAACGCCGGCAGGTGCAACACCATTAATGGCATTTATGCGCATAATGCCATTTGGAATTTCTTGTGGTGGAGGAGGAGGGGTACTGCCGCCACCACCGCCTGGTTTACTTGGTTTACCATCACCGCCAGGCTTTCCATTGGGTACAATGCGCTCAATTTGCGTTGGCGGTAAACTTAAAATAATATCGGGTTCAATGCGTTGGATGCGTGGGTCCGCGCGTAACGCATCGACATCTTTTTGCTGTAAGCGCGCTGAAAAACCATGAAGCGCACGCTTGTATTGGTGTTCAGCAGAAACGCCGCGCTGTTTGGCTAGCTCCGCAGTGAGTGCGCCAACGTCTGTGCCTGGTTTACAAACAACAATAAAATCAGCTGGTTCAGCCGCAAAAACTCCAAGGGACAACATCAATAAGGTAGAACAACGCCAAATGGTGGACGGCATGGGGGCTCCTGGCTGCGTAATATGATAGGTGTGAGAAGTGGCCGCTTCCTAGAGCCTGAAACTAGCGGGTCAATCATTATTTAGGCAATTTGCATGATGTTGCTCATATGCGAATGATAACACGTGCTCATTAATCAAAATTACAAGCGAGATTTTAAAACAAGCGAGCAGTTATGAGCGGAAAATAAGAACAGGACTCTCCCTGTCTTTTACCGGCCACAATAAAAATAAATTGGTATACATACAAATTACCTCAGCCATTTAAAAAAGGTTAATTATATGTGGATTGTAATTATTTTTGTTTAAGCGGATTTTCATACCACACCACATTACGACTTGTGTGACCACCAATTAAAATATCCAAATCGCCATCATTGTCTAAATCGACCAAGCGAATGTCGTAAGCGCATTGATTTATATCTATAACATGTTTGGTGAATTTTCCCGAGCCATCATTTTCATACCAGGCAGCTTGTTGGTTCAAATAAGAACTGCAGGTTGCGAAATCTAAATCGCCATCGCCATCTAAATCGGCAGCAGCGAGACAATGTGGGGTTTTAATGGAGGGATCAATTTCAATGCGTTCGAATGTCGGTCCTTTAAACCACAAGACACCATCAGTATGTCCACGGCTACCAAGAAAATCCAAATGGCCATCACCATTGAGATCAACGATCAGAATATTTGTTGCTCCCTTATCTTTATCTGAAAGGACATGCTTTTTCCATGCCGTGGTTGGATCTGTTGGTTGTTCCCACCATGCAAACCAACCGCCTTCTGGAGCAGCACAGGCAATATCCCCACGCCCATCTTTATTAATGTCGCCAAAGCCCATATAATGATTGCGGCCGGGCGCATCACCATTC
>JAHEDF010000280.1 GCA_024641365.1 Planctomycetota bacterium
TTTTTTTGCCGATTATTTCCGGTAGCCCTGCCTATGTTGCGTGGTTACGGGATGCGTGTCGGATCAAGCCCGACGAGTCGTGACCATAAACGGATAACAATTGGAATTAACGCATCGTTATAATCGAAGCGCGGGCTATGGCATGGTTCCATCGTCTGATCCGGTCGACCAGCTCCTAATAAGACATATGCACCCGGTACAACTTGTAAGTAATAACCAAAATCCTCAGCGGCCATAATCGGCAAGCCTTCGTGCGCTAACGCATTGGGACCAAGCACAGTAAGCAATGCTTCTTGAACACGTAGCGCGCTTGTCTCATGATTTACGGTTGCTGGATAACAAGGGCTATAACGAAATTCACCTTTCGCCCCACTTGGCGCGCACGCCGCATGTAAAATCGCTTCGGTGCGTCGCGCTAAATCGTCTCGCATATGCGTGGTCGTTGCGCGTAAGGTGCCAGCTAATTCAACGCTATCAGGAATTATATTTCCAGCCGTGCCCCCATGAAAACAGGTCACCGAAACCACGGCCGCTTCTTGTGGCGACACGTGACGAGCGACAATTTGTTGTGCCATGGTGACAAAATGCGAACCAGCTAAGACAGGATCAATGCATTGATGCGGTTGGCTGGCGTGTCCACCACGACCAGTTATTGTCGCCTGCCATTCTCCGTTGGATGCAAAAATCGCCCCAGGAACACAAGCGGCTTTACCAAATAATAAAGGCGGCCAATTATGATAACCAAAAATTTCATCAATTCCGTTTAGGGCACCATCTTCGATCATACGTTTTGCGCCATGGCCACCTTCTTCAGCTGGCTGAAATAATAAGGTGACAGGGCCAGGTAATGCATCTTCATGTATTTTAAGCCACATAGCTGATGCTAATAAACTGGCTGTGTGGCCATCATGTCCGCAGGCATGCATAACACCGTCGTGACAACTTGCGTAGGGAAGACCGGTTAATTCAGTAAGTGGCAGTGCGTCTAAATCAGCACGCAAAGCAATGTGTTTTCCTTTTTTGTGTTCTGCTAAACGAGCAATGGTTCCAGTGCCGGCACAGGGCTTCCATGGAATGTGGAGACGCGTTAATTCTTGCCGGACTTTTTCAGCAGTTCTGTTTTCTTGGTATTTTGTTTCTGGGTGACGGTGTAAATCATGCCGAATAGCGGTGGCATGTTCAATTACGGCAGCAAGGTCAACCATGTGTAATTTTTATCACATTGTGTCTGCGTTCAATAACCAGTTACAAAGTAGGACATGTACTGTCTGCCGCTGCTAAACGATGAGAGAAGAGTGTAATACATAACAGGACACGATGAATTGGGTCTATCTTTAATGAGCATTACATATTGCTTAGGTATTTTATTTTCGCACACGTACACGTCTATCTAATTATAAATTAATGATTTAAATCAGCGGGTATGTATAAAACGGTAAAGCGGTAAACACCGTTATAGATTTATCCTTTTATAGCAGATTTTTGATCAAGAATAAGAGACCAGATCAAACGCAAGCGAGAGCCGATAACACGAGAGCTAAAGCGACGAGATTAAACAGCAATCGAATGTTATAGTTATCGAACACAATGTTATTCGGCCAAGAAATACGATTTTTTCACGAATACCTTCTGAAAAATACCCGTATTTCGAAATGCATGTGAGCTGAGTTGATTTAAAAGATGCTGAAAATTGCTTGCTTATACTTATTTCTTAGCCGAATTGCATTGTATCGGAGATGACCTTCGTCATGATTTTTGGGTAACTCAACTCACTAGTGGCCATGTGAACCCCTAAAGCAGACTTTATTATTAGACCAGAATAAAGGTGTTGGACAGTAGGTATTGAGTTATAGTTCCCAGTGACCAACTCATGTTGTTGTCGAGGATAATGTACGTTGATCCAGGCTCATCATGGATAGTCTAATCAGCATGCGTATTACCTCTCTCATTGTAAGTTTGTTAGTATCAGTTGCGTTGTGGGCCGAAGATGCGCAAAAACCGCCAGTACCAGACCCATTTGGCCTTGGGGAACGATTAGCGCTTATTGATCATTTACGTGAAGTGATGGGTGTGCAGCCACCAGCTGATGCCACCTATGAACAATTGGTCGCACTGTATTGGAAACATGCCAAGCCCAAACAAGAAGAGGGATTAATTGAAGACGATGCGCTTACGAAAGATCGTATCCGTCGTCTGCGTGCCGAATTGAAAGAATATGACATAGACGCTCCAGCAGATGCAAGTGAAACAACGTTAGGAAAATTATTAGCTGAAGCGCGAGAGGCTAAAAAAAATGCTGAGGTAAAAGCTGTGTTAGATAAAGCGGCAGAGCGTGATAATCCATCATCGCCAGAAGCAGCCGCTCGCTTTGCTGAACAGGATCGCAATGCAGCAGAAGCACGTTTGGATTCAATTGATGGCGACATTCGTTCAGGACAGAAAGACCTAGAACGTATTGATGCGAAACGCACAGAATTACTTGCGGCAGGAAAAGAAGCCGCAAAAAAATTAGAGTTTTTGAAGAATCGCTATGAAGAAACCATGGCGGCCCACAATCATCAGGTCAATTTATATAATAAAAAAGCTCAAGAAGGTAGCACTGATGCATTATTAACCTTAGAAAAAGTCCATGAATTACGAAAAGAAGCAGACGAGCGAAAAGCAGCATTTGATGCGCAAATGGATGCACTCAATAAAATGGCCGCCGCCGATGAGGCGCTCATGGAACAACGCAATCGCGTGCAAGAAAAATTAACGCATTCTAATCAACAACGCGCTGAAGCCGCCAATAACATTCCAAGTTCTTCTAATGCAGGCGAGGCAACGCCCGGTGGGCAGGCCGAGAAACCAGCCACCGGAAGCCAGCAGGCAAAAATGGTTGCTGGTGTGGTGTTATTAGCGGTTCCAGGAAAAGGAAGCGGTACAGGATTTGTCGTCAGTCGTGATGGATTAATTGTCACTAATGCACACGTGATTGGATCAGCCAAAGCACAGGTCTCTGCTTTGTGGGATGCCAGCGCTGGTCGTAAACCAGTGCAATTGCGGGTCGTGGATTACGCGGAAGCTGATGACTTAGTATTACTCAAGGCAGAAACAGGAGCGCCATACGAACCAATGGCAATGTCAGAAATATATGAATTATCACGCCCGCTCTTCTCCGTTGGTTTTCCATTGGCAGGCAGCGTTGCGGAAACATTGCAAACATCACCGTCAGATATTGTTTTATCTCGTGGCATTTTGGGGTCCGTGCGTCGTCAAAATGATCGCGTAGAATGGATCCAGCACGATTGTCGTATTGCGAGTGGAAATAGTGGGGGGCCTTTAGTTGATCAACAAACAGGAGCGGTGGTAGGCGTCAACACTATGATATTAACAGCTCAGGGACTGGATGCGGCAGGAGATGGTATTAACTTGGCCATACCAATACGAAAAGTCATTGATCGATTCGCCCAACATTTAAAGCCGTGATTTCTTTATTATTCACTCACAGACAGCGCGCACTATTATTTATTTGTATAAATTTAATTTTTACTTGCCATGTCACAGCAGGTGACGCGCCGAGTGATTCGTGGTTACGTTTATTCAGTTCTGAATTAGGCGATCTAGATGATAAACGGCAGATGCTCCAACAAGATTTGGACAGACTCGGATCCCCGATTATTGGCCAAACGGCGCCACAATTCGGTTATCAGCATAGGCGACTCTCAGAGCCACCATTAAAACCGCCTTTTATACAAATTGATTTAGGGACTTCGCAGGTAATTGATCGTATCGTATTGATTCCAGCGGTACTCGAACGTGAGGTCGACAAAAAGCGAACCTATGGTTTTCCACTGCGTTTTCGTGTTGATGTTGCAGAAGATAAAGACTTCGAAAACTTGACCACGGTGGCAAATTTTACCGATAATGATGTGCCAGATCCTGGGATAGCGCCACTTGTCATGCGTGTTAAACAAGTCGTTGCTCGTTTTGTACGTGTGACGGTTACTAAATTAGCAGAGGAAAACGCCCAGCATTTTTTTGCGCTATCAGAATTGATGGTGTTGTCTGGACGTCGCAATGTCGCAATTAATTGTGAGGTCTCAGCTTCAGCATCCTTAAATATTCCCCCACGGTGGGTAAAAGAAAATTTAGTAGACAATCGCACACCTTTGGGTCCGCCAATACGGCTCGAATTATTACCGTGGGATGGTTTATTTGCCTTGGCTGGTAATAGCGATGGTTTTAGTTTCATGGCCATCGATTTAGGGCAGTCTTATAATGTGCAGGAAGTGCGACTTTATGCGACACACGCGCGATTAGGCGCTGATATCCCTGGTTTTAGTTTCCCACTGCGATTTGTGGTCGAATCGTCTCTCCATGCGGATTTTTCTCAGCCCCATATCTTATTGGATGCTAGCCAACACGACTATCCAAACCCAGGTGATAACGCGATTATTATTCCAGCACATGAAATGAAAGCACAACATCTTCGCATCCGTGTTCCTTTGTCTATAAAGACGCGATTTTCCTTAAGTGAAATTGAAGTTTATGCAGGTGATAAAAATGTGGCACGCGATAAAAAAGTGACGTCTACACCAGATCCTTCTACTTTTAGCAAGAACTGGCCGCAATCATTATTAGTAGATGGATTTACCAGTTATGGGCGATTAATTGAATTACCGGAGTGGATGGATCAGTGGGAGAAACGAGCATCATTGCAACGTGAATTATCTCTGCTTCAGCAAAGAAGGAGCGAAGCAGTCGAGCAGGCAGAGGAAATAGGATGGTGGACGCTTGGTGGCATGACAGTGATATTTATCGGAGGCATAGGAGGCTGGCTCTATATTTCCCGACGTAGACGGGAAAAAGAGTTAGAAAAAATCCGCCGACAAATGGCACGCGATATGCACGATGAAATTGGTAGTAATTTAGCCGCAATAGCACGTTTAAGTGAAGTGAGCAAACACGCTGAAACCACTGCAGAAGATTGGGAAGAAGTCCAACGTATTGCACAAGAAAGCATGGATGGCATGCGTGAAGTATTGTGGTTGGCCGGAGCACGGGAAGAAGCAGGGCCAGAGTTAGCGGGACAGTTAAGACGATTAATCGAACGATTACTCGGCGGATACAATGTTTCCTGGCGCTCGCCTTTAGAGAGTTTACCGACCAATTGGTCTCCAGCTACACGACGTGAATTATTTTTATTTATTAAAGAAAGTTTAGCAAATATTGTTCACCATGCTCAGACCAAGCAGGTTGAAATTGCCATCATTATAGCAGATAATAATCTTATTGTTGAAATTAACGACAAAGGAGTGGGATTTAATCAAGACATAGTACGTCACGGTGTCGGATTACAAAGTCTCCACGCCCGTGCCGATAATTTAGGTGGTCGCTTAATTATAACGTCGCAACCTGGACAAGGGACTAAAATTCAATTAACCGTGCCAATTTCGAAACTTTCCTAAGGCTAGCATAAAGCAGGATTTAGAGATAGAATAATAATTATGACAAACGTCTGGATAATTGAAGACAATGCAGCCTACCGTCGGGCAACGGTTCGAGCGCTGACCGGACGGGGTAATTTACAAGAGCCACGAGCATTTTCGCGTTGTGAAGAAGCGATAGAACGCATGCAAGCAGATGAGCGACCAGATGTGATTTTATTAGATATTGGGCTCCCAGGAATGGATGG
>JAHEDF010000281.1 GCA_024641365.1 Planctomycetota bacterium
AGCGCCGTCGCCTATAGAAGGTAAAGTAGGGCCGGTTATGTATGGGATCGTAGTGAAGGAAAGGTAATACAGGACACACAGATTTTTCTTAAACATCACGATAGCGGTCAACAATGACGCGCACGTCCATAAGTCCATAACGTGTCTCATTGGTATAATTTAGACAAATTACGCGAATAGAATTACTGGTTATACATCTTGCTTACGATTATTTGCTGGCGTTCGTGTTGCCGGAAAAAATCTCCATAATTTCTCTCTAATTGTATATATTCGTTATGTGACGCGTGTGCCCATTAAATAGTCTTGTCTTCGTTTCCCCAACTTTCCCCGCAATTATTTTCTGAAAAAATGAGTGGATCTATTTACAGGATCCGCCCATAATTGATGGCGGATTCCCTTCCCTTAATGCGTAAATTTAACCCTCTCGGCAATTGAATGTCCCACACATAAAAATAATTTCGGAACGAGCTATTGAGCATGAACATTTTTTTTCTTACATGCGAAGTCGTAAACGATGCCAAAAATTATTGGACATGAGCCTCATGAACAGCTTCCGCGCTGATAGGATAATTTGTGGAGACGTAAGGTAATTGCCAAGTTAATATTTATTAATTAGATACCGTATAAGAAACACCCAGGAAACTATATGAATCGCAACCTGTCTCTCACATTGCTTGCCTTAGCCTGTCCACCGAGTTTCGCTTGTTGCTTGTCGCCATTTGCCGACCGCCGACCGCCGATAGCCGATAGCCGATGGGAAAAATTCACTTTTCAAAATATCTCTCAACCTCAGCATGCAGCTTATCAATCGACTTTTGATATTTTTTCATGCTTTCTAATCCATAATTATGAAAGTGCTCAATAATTTCTGCTGAATCTTGATCTAATCCGCGATCTTTGCTGTCTGCCATCCACGACTCTAACTGTTTTTTTAATTCCGCATGTGTCGCCTGATAAGATTCTACGCCAATTAAGTTGGTGGTTTCGAACGGATCTTTTTCTAGGTCGTAAAGTTCTTCGGGGACCAGTGGCTTTACTAATTGTGCCTGCACCTCATTTAATAAGCCGCGCTCACCCATAATTGTCATTAAATGAAAAAGTGGATGGGAGGCCATGCGATAAGGTGTTGCTGATGCGACAATGGAGCCGGGCGTTTTAAAATTACGGATATATTTATAGCGTTCGGTGCGAATTGCACGACTACATGAATCAACATTACCGAAGCGATCAGCAGCCGTTGCGACAAATGATCGTGGTTGCGAATCGGCACGTAAAAAACTGCGACCTTGCATCCATGAGGGCACCGTGCCGCCTGCAAGGAGTATGGTTTCCGCGACCAGATCGACACCGCTTAATAAAGTATCGTCTGAGGTGCCAGCACGGTAGCGCTCGGGAGATTGCAATGCCGTTGGAATGTAAAGTAAGAATGGAATATTAGTGCCACTATCATAGAGCCAATTCTTTCCACGTGTCATCGGGCGGCCATGGTCAGAGATAAAAATAAATATGGTCGAATCAGCGAGGTTATCTTTCTCTAATTGGGCAATTATGTCGCCGACATGTTCGTCGACGATATTGACCTCTGATAAATAACCTGCCCAATCAGATCGTGTCACGGGATGATCTGGATAGTACGGGGGAATTTTCATATTATCTATTTTTACAGAAATGCTGGATTTGCTTTTAAATGGGCGGTGCGATTCATTAATGTTAATGTGCGCATAAAAAGGTTGGTGCTTAATTAATTCCTTCCAATCATGCGTATCCCAGGACTTTTGCTCTGTTTGAAATAACCAATCATCTTTTCCGGTTCCCGTTTTACCAATATTTTTAATGTTGCCGGTATAATATCCCAATTTACGCATCACCTCAGGTATAATAGTGATGGGCTCTGGTAAACGCGGTCTTAACGCATCGCTGTAACGCATGTGATAAGCGCCAATTGTTGTTTGAAATACGCCGGTGGCCAAAGCGGTTCGACTTGGAGAACAGGCAGGGCCATTTGTAAACATGCGATTAAATTTCATGCCGCGCTGTGCGAGGCCATCTAAATGCGGTGTCGTGACGGCCTGATTGCCATAACATCCAAGATCGGGCGACATGTCTTCAGCGATGATCCACACAATATTGGGTTCAGCGGCATGGCAGCTAAGGAATAGAAGGAGAACACAAGATTTCATCAGTGTTTTCATGGTGTATCCTGAGTAAAATTGTGATCGGTAGCCGGTCTGTAAATGCTGCTATAATAGCACCAATTGAAATGACAAGCAGGAAAGCGTTGAAGGCTACCGGCGAATAAAGACAGCCGCATGCCGAATACGAGGCCATGTTGTACCCGACGTCGTTTATGACCATTATCTGACGGAATATTCCACGAGACAATTTGGGATTTAAGTAAATATTTTATCCGCTCTACTGATCACCGATTTCACTCATAAAATCTGGAGTTGTCTTATGCGACCGTGCGCTGCTATTGTTGTTACGTTGTCTGCTGTGATATCAGGTTTGTTGTCTGCTGCCGATCCGGTGAAACCAAATATTTTATTTATTGTCTCGGATGATCAGGGTTATAACGATGCTGGATTTATGGGCAGCAAAGAAATTTTCACACCGAGTCTTGATAAATTAGCCAAAGGCGGCTTGGTTTTGAAATCACATTATGTGCAACCAATTTGTTCACCAACGCGCGCCACATTAATGACTGGTCGCACCGTTGGACATACGGGTGTGTACACAGTCGTGAAACCCAAAACACAGTGGGGATTACCATTAGATGAACGCACGCTGGCGCAGGCATTAAAAGAAAATGGCTACGAAACGGCGATTGTCGGCAAATGGCATCTAGGTGAATACAAAGAAGACTATTTACCGACGCGTCGTGGTTTTGATCATCAATACGGACATTGGTTTGGGGAGCTTGATTATTTTACACATATGCGTGACGGTATGCTTGATTGGCACAAAGACGATCAGCTCTGTCATGATGAAGGTTATTCGACGCACCTCATTGCAAAAGAAGCCTGTCGCGCAATTCGTGAAAAACAAAAAGATAAACCGTTGTTTCTGTATATGCCGTTCAATGCCGTTCACGGTCCACATCAAGTTCCGGAAAAATATAGCGAATCATTTTCATCACTTCAGGGAGTTCGTAAAACCTATGCTGGCATGACTGCCGCGATGGATGAAGCCATTGGCCAAGTCGTGGCCACGCTTGATGAAACGGGTATTCGAGACAATACCCTGATTATTTTCACCAGTGATAACGGTGGCCCAAACCCAGGGAAAGTGACCGACAATGCGCCACTCAGGGGAGGGAAGGGTTCGATTTATGAAGGCGGCGTTCGCGTTTGTGCGTTGGTGAACTGGGCTGGTCACATTCCAGAGGGCAAAGAAACCAACGAAATTATTCACGCCGTCGATTGGTATCCGACGCTCTTAACATTAACTGGTGGATCATTGGAACAAAAAAAGCCAATCGATGGATTAGATGTGTGGCCAGTTCTAACAACGGGAGTTAAGTCGCCACATCAGGATATGATTCTGTGGGGCATTAAGCAAGATATGGCAGCGCTGCGTTCCGGTGAGTGGAAATTAATTATGAACACCGCAGAAAAGAAAAATGGGGACGGCAGCAGCGAACGAGTTATTAAAAATTTCACCTTGTACAATTTAGCTAATGACATTGCGGAATCAAAAGATATGGCGGAGGAAAACCCAGAAAAGGCCAAAGAATTAAGCGAGCGGTTATTGGCATTGATGAAGGATTCAGTGCCATGTGGTGAACCGGCGGGCGGTAAAATGCTTAAAAAATAAAATCCGCGTAAAATTTGAACTATTGACGCGTCTAATTAAGAAGAAAACAATACCCACGTTTGTGTGAAGATAGTGATTGTCTATTGCTTGCTTCAGGAGCTTTATTTTTGTGTTCTCAATTTCTCTCGATAGACAAATTACTATGTTTAAAACCATGTATGCTCTTATCTTGGTTATTTGCTTGGTCGGACACGTACCCGCTCTTCACGCTGGTGAACCTCACAATGTTGTTCTGATTCTCGCTGACGACCTTGGCTATGGTGATGTTGGCTGTTATGGGGCGACCAAAGTTAAAACGCCCAACATCGATGGTCTTGCAGCAGCAGGATTGCGATTCACAGATGCGCATTCACCATCATCTATGTGTACGCCGACACGCTATGGCGTGCTTACTGGGCGATACGCTTGGAGAACGTGGCTCAAGTCCGGTGTATTTCAGGAAGACGATCCACTGCTAATCGAAGAGGGGCGTCAAACCATTGCCAACTTCTTCAAAGGAAAAGGTTTTAAAACGGCGTGCATCGGAAAATGGCATCTTGGCTTTGGCGACAAAGCAGGTCCAAAGGATTGGAATCTGGCGTTGAAACCAGGTCCGCTTGAGCGTGGCTTTGATACATTTTTTGGCATCCCAGTTAATCCCAATGTCCCGCCGCAAGTATTAGTGAAAGATCATAATGTGGTTGGATTGGATCCTGAGGATCCAATAAAAATTCTATATCCAGAAAAAGCCGCCTATACGTGGTTGATGAGCGGGGGAACAAAAGCGCGACTAATTCACGATCAACTTTCTGAGGTGCTTTTCAGTGCAGCCGAAAGTTTTATCGACGATAATAAAAATGAACGCTTCTTTCTTTATTTCCCTACCCATCAAGTACACCATCCCGTTCATCCAGCACCGCGCCATCAACGATCCAGTGAGGCAGGACCATACGGTGATTATGTGCAAGATCTCGATTACACAATTGGTCGCGTGGTTAATAAATTGAAAGAACATCAACTGTTAGATAATACGCTTATTATTGTTACCAGCGACAACGGTTCTTACTTGGGCGAACAAACCAGATTGGTCTATGGTGCAAATGGCTACTTACCAAAAGTCACAGAGGAATTTGACCACCACCCCAATGGTTCATGGCGCGGCTGGAAAACGCAATTGTTTGAAGGCGGACATCGCGTTCCGCTTATCATGAGTTGGCCTCAGGGATTTCAGACGGCAAAAGTAGTTGAAGGACTTTTTTCACTTACAGATATTTTCCGAACCCTGGCAGGTTTATTCGATACGAAACTCAACGATGACGTCGCACCAGATAGTATCGATTTTTCAAAAACATTGCTGAGCGATAAAACCAATAAACTCAGAGAGACCATGATTTATCATAGTGGCGCGGGTCAATTCGGGTTGCGGCACGGACCGTGGACGTATTTTGACAATGAGCGAAGCAATAGAGATGGAACGATAAAAAAACAGGTCCCATCTGCATTGTACAAATTAGACAGTGACCCCATGCAATCAGTAGATTTCTTAAAAGATTACCCCGGCATCAGCAAGAATCTCAAACAGCTATTGGATGAAATTAAGGCAGCTGATCGTTAAGGTTTTTTTTTCGAGGGCTTTGCCCTCGGGCTCCCACGGACTTTGTCGTGGTTCGTTCATTCGCGCTTTGCGCTCGGTGAACGTGGACGGATCGACTTCGTCGATTTTATCCGCCCACCACCACTCGGCGTCCGGTTTTTTTTCGAGGACTTTGCCCTCGTGCTACCACGGCTTTGTCGTGACTTTTTTTCATGCGCTTCGCTTTGAAAAAATGGGCGGGCGTCGCTACGCGACTATTTTTCCCGCCCACCGTCACTCGGCGTCCG
>JAHEDF010000282.1 GCA_024641365.1 Planctomycetota bacterium
CCAACTTTAGGGTAAGCAAACTCTTTAATTTGTGGATACAGACCATCAATGTTATTTATCAGCCTAAAAAGAGGCACGCCTTCCGTATTAAATTGCCAAAATGCAATAGACTGTCCATCTGGACTCCAACGGAAACCATCGCGAATACTCAGCTCTTCTTCATTTACCCAATCAGCGGTCCCATTAATAATTTTATCAGAGCCATCTTTCGTGAGTGATTGAATGGTTAAATCATTAATGTTTTGCGCATAAATATTATTTTGCTGCACATAGGCGACGTGAGTGCCTGTGGGAGATATTTTTGCAAATTGCATAGTCGATGCAGGAACATCACCACCTAATTTTTTTAGTTTTTTATCGTTGCGACTAATGACCCAATAATCACCGCGCGTTTTACGTCTCCAAACACGTTCGCTATTCGTATAGACAAGCAGTAAAGATTCATCTTGCGATAAGGCGAAGTCATCAATTAGAAGCGATTCATCCTGTCCAGCAGGTGTAAGGTCCTTTGCGGAAAAAATGACTGTCTTTTCACCACTTTTTATATCAACCTGAATAATGTCTTTATTTTTATTGTCTTTGCTGTTTAGGCCATCAATTGTATAATATGATTTTTTATTCTGTGCCCACACTATAACATGTGGCTTGTCATCATCAAAAATTGGGTTGGTAAAAATATTATCGACGCTTAATTTGGTCGACTCTACGGCAGAGGCTTCAGATGGGGTCGCGATAGATACAATCATAAGGGCACAGATGGGTAAGAGGAGGATGAGATTATTTAATAGGTCAGAGGTATTTTTTAGGAAAGCAGGCATTGGTATTTCGTGGGGTTAAAAGCGCTTGATACATGCAATGCGTTAATGCGCGGGTGCGTTTATTATGGGATGTGAACCAGACAAAGATCGTTTCACACCAAGTGAAGTGGTGCCTAGTGAACCACCTGAGGTAAATTCACTTCTATGAGGAAATAATAAGCACTGCAATAATTGGCGGATAACATGCCCCGCAGTGTACTTTTTATTTTTATACAGTTTCACAGATGATGTAATAACGGATGAAAACACACCCACAAATCGACTCGACATTTTCCACCCTTGCCTGTGCATAAGCACGTCGTGCGCAGATATAATGGGAATCGCTGCGCTGTGGGCATTTAAATTAGCAGTGCAGGGTTAAGCTCGTAGGACAACATACTGTTCTTTTCGGACGAGCTAAACTGTCTATTTTCAGGGGTTTATGTCCTAAAAGCGCAGCGCTTTGTCGATTACAACTTCAAACGATTCGGTAATACCCCGGCTTCGTCTCAAATGCTGGCCACAGATTACCTAGTGTCTGTTTATCTGCATCATCATGTGCGCGTGTAAATCGCCTTTTGATGGAAACGTGCGTAAGGGAGCTGCGGTTTGGTACCTGTCAGAAAAATACGTCATTTGCATTTGCGTATGAATCGTTTTGCTGTGCCACGCCAAACAGAAAACTGAATTAAGGATACATGATGTCGACTCAGGAACTTAATAATCCGCAAGCCATGCAACCGGAAAAACACCCACCTGGATTATCGGTGTTATTTTTCACCGAAATGTGGGAACGCTTTAGTTATTATGGTTTGCGCGCATTACTGATTTTATACATGACCGCTACGAAAGAGAATGGTGGTCTTGGATTAGATGTGGCGATGGCAGCGGCGATATACGGATTATTTACTGCTGCGGTTTATTTAACAGCCTTACCAGGCGGATGGATAGCAGATCGCCTCGTTGGTGCACAACGGGCATTATTTATTGGGGCGATTATTATTGTGCTGGGGCACATTTCTCTCGCTTTACATTTTGAGTGGGCATTTTTTCTTGGTTTGTTTTTAATTGCTGTTGGCACCGGTTTACTCAAGCCGAGTGCAAGTGCGTTAGTGGGACAACTCTACCCTGTTGGTGGATACCGACGCGATGCGGGTTATACCATTTTTTATGTTGGTATTAATATAGGCGCATTTATCGGGCCTTTAATCTGCGCTTATTTAGGAGAAAAATTATCCTGGCAGTGGGGTTTTATTCCAGCGGCAGTTGGCATGGTGTGCGGTATTATACAATATAAATTAAAATCGAAATGTTTAGGTTTAGCAGGCTTAGTACCTGATGGCGCAGACCCAACGCAACCATTCCAATTAAATCGCCGATTATTACGCATTGTATTGTTCTTTGTTGGTATAATCGGCGCAATTGTTATAGCGATGTGCGCTGGAATAATTTCGATCAATGCCATTACCCTCGCTAAATATGCAGCATTTGGCATTGCCACCATAGCGGTGACGGCAGTTGTAGCATTTTTGATCCTGGGGAATTTCACCTCAGTAGAACGCAATCGCTTTTTCGTCATTGTTATTTTAATGGTGGTATCAGTTTTATTCTGGGCGGGCTTTGAACAGGCAGGGTCATCGCTTACCATTTTCGCCAATGAACATACCGATCGTAAACTATCGTGGATAAACTTTGAAGTTCCCGCTGGTTGGTTTTTATCTCTAAATCCATTATTTATTATTCTTTTAGCACCGGTTTTCTCTCGCATTTGGATGCGATTAGGATCCGTCGGCCGCGACCCTTCGCTGGCTATGAAATTTGCAATTGCTATGGGCTTATTATCAGCGGGCTTCTTTGTTATGATGATTGGATCAACCGTGCTCATATCAGGCGAGTCAAAAGTGTCACCATTGTGGTTGTTTACGACTTACATGTTATTCACCTTTGGTGAAATTTGCTTAAGTCCAATTGGTTTAAGCGCCGTTGCGACTTTGTCTCCGAAGCGTTTCAGTAGCCAAATGTTGGGCTTATGGTTTTTAGCGACCTCTCTTGGTAATTTAGTGGCGGGTCTTATGGCGGGACAATTTGATCCATCTAAAACGGAAGCCATGCCAGATGCATTTATGCACATGGCTGTTATCGCTTTAGTGGTAACCGTTATTCTTATTGTATTTGCGAAACCTATTTCGCGGTTAGTTGGTAAACCAGACACAACGTCGGAGTCGTAATTTCAATGCGTCATGATCCTATTCCAGTTTCAGTTTTCCTAGAACACCGTCAGCAATTACAGCGTTTGTTGCCAGCACATTCACTGGCTGTATTGAATGCAAATGATGTCTTACCAACAAACGCAGATGGTGTTTTACGCCTCATGCCGAATTCCGACTTATTTTATTTAAGTGGAATTGAGCAAGAAGAATCCGTGTTGGTTATGGCGCCAGATGCGCTCGATGAAGCGATGCGAACCATGCTATTTATTCGCAAGCCAAATCCCGCGTTAACGGTGGTGGAAGGTGAAAAATTAAGTCCAGAAAAGGCACAAAAGATTTCGGGTATTAAGCAGGTATTATGGCTTGAAGACCTGGACATGTATATACATAAACTCATGTGTGAAATGGAACATGTCTACTTAAATAGCAATGAACATCTCCGTGCAGTCGTAGAAGTAGAAACCAGAGACGCGCGTTTTATTCGCGACATGAAACAGCGTTTCCCATTGCATGACTATCGTCGTTTAGCTCGCCTCATGCATGAGCTACGCGTTATAAAATCACCAGCTGAAATTGCATTAATGCAGAAAGCCTGCGATATTACGAAAGCTGGTTTCATACGTGTATTGCGTGAACTCAAGCCGGGCATGAATGAGTGTGAAGTCGAAGCGATTTACGCCTATGAATTTACCCGGAATCGTGCTTTTTTCGCTTATAATCCGATTGTCGCCAGTGGAATAAGTGCGTGTACCTTACATTATAATAATAACGATAATACCTGCCAGGATGGGGATTTATTATTATTAGACGTCGCCGCCAGTTATGCGAATTACAATGCCGATTTGACCCGCACAATCCCCGTGAATGGCAAATTCACTCCGCGTCAGCGACAGGTTTATGAAGCAGTATTACGTATTCAGAAGGCTATGATTAAAAATGCAGTTCCTGGAAAATTATGGCGTGACTGGCAACGTGAAGGCGAAGATATAACGACACAGGAATTGGTCGGATTAGGTTTATTGCAACCACATGAGACCAAGCGTGATGCGGATGGAAAATCACCATGTAAAAAATACTTTATGCATGGCTTAGGACATCCGATTGGTTTAGATGTGCATGATGTTGGCCATTTAACAAAACCATTTGCAGTTGGCTGGACCTTAACGGTTGAACCAGGTATTTATATTCCAGAAGAACGCCTCGCTGTTCGTCACGAAAATATTATTCAAATTACGGCTGATGGCCAATTAGATTTAATGGCAAGCACGCCGCTAGAACCAGATGATATTGAGCGTTTAATGGCGCAAAGATAGCCGCACGGCATGCATTATTATTCGACGTTACGGACCTCATACCAATTCCAGCTCACTATATCCTAAATAATAAGACACTTACATGGAGGACCGGAGAAACGGAGAAATACTAAGGTGGAAATCCTGTGGTTATTAAAAAAGCACAGCATTTCTCTTCGGTTCTCTGGTTCTCCAAGTTAGTCTGTTACCATTACGGATGATTTGAGGCGAAATTAGTATCAAAACCGGCACGTAAGGACATCACATATTTAATGTTTAGATGATCGCGCAGAGCGATATTCACTTGGTGAAGTACCTTCAACGCGCTGAAAGACCTTGCATAAATGAATGGCATCGCGAAAGCCACAATTTGCGGCAATTGTTTTTAATGGTGATGGTGTTTCGATGAGCTGTTGTTTCACATGTTCAAGGCGAATATTAGTGATCGCGTCATGAATGGTGCGACCTAAACTAGAATGAAATCTGCGAGATAACGTACGGCGCGTGGTGGATAAATGGGCGGCGACATGTTCAACACTAATATCTTCGGCCATATGCTCGCTAATAAAGCGTAAGGCTTCTGTGACCATGTGATCATCGACAACAAATGCGTTAGTCGATTGACGAATGACGAGAGCAGTTGGCGCAACATAAATTGGATTTGTTGGCGGCTCTTCGCCATCCATGATGCGGTCAAGTAATGCGGCAGCGCGATAACCAATTTGATCATAGCCATAATCAATACTGGTTAATGTTGGAGTCGATGAGGTCACAATTAATTGTTCGTTTCCACAACTAACGAGCGCGACATTATCGGGAATTGAGAGTGAACGTTCACGACATGCCTCTGCTAAATAGCGACATAGCATATCTGTTGTAACCATGACCCCAATTGGTGTTTGCCACGTATCCATCCAATCACTCAATTGTTTTTGAAATACCTGCCAACGATCGGCATCATGATCAAATTCGTGAGGTACCAATAATGATGTGGTCGGATGCTCAGCGGCTTCTATCACTGAATTAAAACTGGCAATTTGCGCCTGATTACTGGGAAGATATTTAAAGCCCAAAGTGGCAAATGAACGAAACCCACGGCCAAGTAAATGCTGTGCTGCTAATTTCCCCGCTTCAGTAACATCATGTAAAACACACGGGATACCTTTGGCTTCAGAATTATACCAGACATTCACTACGGGAATTTTTTCTTGGATTGATAACTCTGCTAAACGCGGCGTCGCCCGCGCAACAATGCCGTCAAAACCGGACTTTGGATTTCTTTCATTATATAATAAATCGGCGTACGGATTTATGATACAATCCCAAGTACCCGATTCACGAGCATAGCGCAAAATACCATTAAACAT